>JAJTFY010000005.1:0-6090 GCA_021299175.1 Chitinophagaceae bacterium | reverse complement strand
AATGCAATTTGTCAATGATATCTTCGGAGGATCCATTCCAAGAGAATTTATACCTGCCATCCAGAAAGGATTCGAGCAATCCATGTCCACTGGTGTATTGGCCAACTACCCTGTAGAGAGCATGAAAGTCAGGATATTTGACGGAAGCTTCCACCAGGTTGACTCTGATTCAATGTCATTCGAACTTTGCGCCAAAGGTGGTTTCCGTGAGGCGGCCCGCAAGGCCAAGCCGGTTTTGCTTGAGCCCATCATGAAAATCGAGGTAATCACCCCAGAACAATACATGGGTGATGTTACAGGAGATTTGAACAGGAGAAGGGGTATGCTAGAAGGTATGGACAGCAGGGCAGGAGCCCAGGTTATCAAGGCCAAGGTTCCATTGAGCGAAATGTTCGGTTATGTTACCCAGCTTCGTTCGCTTTCCTCAGGTCGTGCATCCTCTACTATGGAGTTCTCTCACTATAACCCTGCCCCCAACAATATCGCTGAAGAAGTGATCGCCAGGGTAAAAGGCAAGGCCAAAGAGTAATTGCAATTACTTGTTAATCAATAAATTAGGCCCCATCATTGTATGGGGCCTAATTATTTTTGTAAATAGGCAGATTTCTACGGAAAAATCAGCCATTTTCTTTTGTAAGTTTAAAACAAATCCATACTTTTGCATCCCATTTAAAAAATGGTCATTTAACTATGTCACAGCGAATCAGGATAAAATTACAGTCATACGACCATAATCTGGTTGACAAGTCAGCGGAGAAGATTGTGAAAACCGTACGCAGTACTGGAGCAGTAATTACTGGTCCAATTCCCTTGCCTACACAAAAAAGGATTTTCACTGTGTTGAAATCACCACACGTTAACAAGAAAGCGCGTGAGCAGTTCCAACTCTGCACACACAAGCGTTTGCTTGATATTTACACTTCATCTTCACGTACAGTGGATGCATTGAGCAAGCTCGATCTTCCAAGTGGTGTAGATGTAGAAATCAAGGCCTGATGAGGCCAGGTGCTCCTCAAAGCGGCACCGCAGTTCTTTATTATTCATCTCCCAATTGATTGCCGTTGGCATGAGAAAAAGGAGCGCTGAAAATCAATTTTGTCTCTCTAAAGAGAGTTGAAATATAAACAGGCCCTTCGAGGTTTGTTTACTGTCGGTACTTCCTCCCTGAGAATTCGGGAAAAAGGAAAAGGTCGATGGCAAACTGGGATTGAAGCGAGGTATCCCCTCACTGTCCATTTAACCGAAAAGGGTATAAACAAAGTACAATGAAAGGAATTATCGGAAAAAAAATCGGGATGACCAGCATCTTCGGTCCCGACGGGAAGCAGATCTCCTGCACCGTCATCGAAGCTGGTCCATGTGTTGTGACACAGGTCAAGTCAAAGGAAAGCGACGGTTATACCGCCCTCCAGCTCTCTTATGGTGAAAAATCCGAAAAAAGAGCCATCGCTTCAGAAAAAGGCCATTTTGCTAAGGCCTCTTCCACTCCAAAAAGTTTTGTAAAAGAATTCAGGGATTACAGTCTTGAAAAAGCACTGGGTGAATCCATCACATGTGAAATTTTCGCTGAAGGCGAAAAAGTTGATGTGGTTGGTACCACCAAGGGTAAAGGTTTTCAGGGTGTTGTAAAGCGCCATGGTTTCAGTGGTGTTGGTCAACAATCCCATGGTCAGCATGACCGTCAACGTGCCCCAGGTTCTATCGGTAACTCTTCCGATGCATCCAGGGTATTCAAGGGAATGCGCATGGCCGGCCGCATGGGTGGCGATCGTGTTAAGGTTAAGGGCCTGAAGGTCGTTAAGATCTTTGCTGAAAAGAATTATGTTCTTATCAGCGGTTCTATTCCAGGACACAACGGCTCCATCGTTTATATTCAGAACTAATTCAACGCAGCGATCATGCAAGTAGACGTATTATCAATATCAGGAAGCAAGACCGGCAGGACAGTGGATCTGCCGGAAGATATATTTGGTGCAGAACCAAACAACCATGTGATTTATCTTGCCGTTAAGCAGTATTTGGCTGCCCAGCGCCAAGGTACACACAAGGTTAAGACCCGTGCCGAAGTTCAAGGTGCCAGCCGCAAGCTGCACAAGCAAAAAGGTACAGGTGGTGCCCGTAAGGGTAACATCCGCAACCCTTTGTACAAGGGAGGTGGTACCATCTTCGGACCAAAACCACACAGCTATGACATCAAACTTAACCGCAGGGTTAAGGATTTGGCCAAGATCAGCGCACTCAGCCACAAAAGCAAAGCCAACGCAATCCTTGTTGTTGAAGACCTCCAGTTGGAAGCTCCAAAGACAAGTGCATTCGCAAGCATGCTGAAAGGCTTGAATGTAAGCAACAAGAAATCATTGTATGTAATGCCTGATCTGATTGAAAATGTATTTGTAAGCGCAAGGAACATTCCTTCTGTTCTTACTGCAGTTCTTTCAGACATCAATACCTACGATGTAATGAATGCCGACGTACTCGTTTTGACTGAATCTGCAGCAAAGTTGTTTGTAGAGATGGAAGAGGGTGCTGAAGCTTAATTGATTTATTAAAAATTTAAACAAGAGATATGAAACTTGCTGATGTTCTGGTAAAGCCCATTCTTTCTGAGAAGGCAAACCAGCTTTCAGAAAAAAATCGCGTTTATTCTTTCAAAGTTGCCAGATTTGCCAACAAATTGGAGATTAAGAAAGCGGTTGAAGATTTCTATGGTGTGACAGTTGAAGATGTAAGAACAGCAGTTGCTCCTGCAAAGAGCAAAAGCCGTTTTACAAAGGCAGGTGTGATCAGCGGTAGGAAGCCTTCTTTCAAGAAAGCTTATGTAACTGTTGGAGAAGGTGAAACCATTGACCTGTACGCAAACATTTAATTGAAAAGAAGCCCTAAAGGCAAAAAAATAAAAACATGCCATTAAAGAAGTACAAACCCATTACAGCGGGAACCAGGTGGAGGATAGGCAATGCTTATGCTGAAGTCACCACATCAACTCCTGAGAAATCTCTTCTTGAGACAGTAAAGAAGACCGGTGGTAGAAATGCCCAAGGTCATCGCTCCATGCGTTACATTGGAGGCGGTAACAAGAAAATGTACCGTATCATCGATTTCAAGCGCAACAAATCTGAGGTTCCTGCTAAGGTAGCTTCTATCGAATACGATCCAAACAGGACCGCTTTCATTGCACTGCTGAACTATGCTGATGGAGAAAAGCGTTATATCCTTGCCCCTCAAGGGTTAGAAGTGGGTATGACTGTCATCAGTGGTAACGCTGTTGCTCCTGAGGTTGGTAATGCCCTGATGATGAAGAACATGCCCCTGGGTACCAATATTCACAACATTGAAATGCAGCCTGGTCAAGGCGGAAAGATCGCACGCAGTGCAGGTACTTCAGCCCAATTGACCAACAAGGAAGAAAAATACGCAGTATTGAAAATGCCTTCCGGCGAATTAAGAAAAGTATTGATCAATTGTTTCGCGACTGTTGGTGTACTTTCTAATTCTGATCACAGCCTTGAAAGCATGGGTAAAGCGGGTAGAAACCGTTGGAAAGGCATACGTCCACGTACACGTGGTGTTGCGATGAACCCGGTTGATCATCCAATGGGTGGTGGTGAAGGTCGTTCTTCTGGCGGTCACCCACGCAGCCGTACAGGTAAATACGCCAAGGGTGAAAAAACCAGGACACGTGGAAAGGGTAGCGATAAGCTGATCCTTCAACGCAAGAACGGTAAAAAGCTCGCTAAATAATCACAAGAAAAGAACACATAACAAGAAACCAATATTATGGCTCGTTCAATAAGAAAAGGTCCGTACGTAGCGGCCAAGCTAGAGAAGAAGGTTGAAGCGATGAATGACGGAAAATCCAAAAGGGCAGTGGTAAAAACATGGAGCCGCAGAAGCACCATTACTCCTGATTTTGTTGGACATACTTTCGCTGTTCACAACGGAAACAAGTTTATCCCAGTATATGTAACTGAATTCATGGTGGGGCATAAGCTCGGAGAATTCTCTCCTACCAGAAACTTCAGGGGTCACTCAAGCAAGAAAGTTTAAAAAACCGTTTTCGGACTGATATTCCCGAGAGCAGAAAAAATATATTATGGAAGCAATAGCAAAATTGAGAAATCATCCCACATCTCCCCGAAAGATGCGTCTTTTGGCGGATCATATCCGTGGCATGAAAGTTGAACAAGCAGTAGCCATCCTTGATCATCATCCTCAGCACAGTGCAACGCCCCTTCGCAAGTTGGTGATGTCTGCAGTGAGCAACTGGAAACAAAAAAATGAAGGTGGTAATGTTGAGGCATTGGTTGTGAAAACCATCTTTGTTGATGGGGCACGCAGCATCAAAAGAATGCTTCCAGCTCCTCAGGGTAGGGCTTATCGTATGCGCAAGCGCAGCAATCACGTTACTGTAATAGTTGACGTAAAAAATTAAGAACTTTCAAACTGAATCATAATGGGTCAAAAAACGAATCCAATTGGCAATAGGTTAGGCATCATCCGCGGATGGGAGAGTAACTGGTACGGAAGCAAGAAAGATTATGCTCAGAAGCTGATCGAAGACACCAGGATCCGTGGTTATCTCAACGCCCGTATCAACAAGGGTGGCATTGCAAAAATTGTTATTGAGCGCACACTCAATAAACTAATCATCACCATCCACACCTCCAAGCCGGGTATCATCATTGGTAAAGGTGGTGGAGAGGTTGACAGGATCAAGGAAGAGTTGAAAAAACTCACCGGCAAGGATGATGTTCAAATCAACATTCTTGAAATCCGCAGGCCTGAATTGGATGCTCAGATTGTAGGCGAAACCATTGCCAAGCAAATTGAGAACCGCATCAACTTCAAGCGTGCCATCAAAATGGCGATTGCTTCAACCATGCGTCTCGGTGCTGAAGGAATAAAAATCAAAGCCAGTGGTCGTTTGGGTGGTGCAGAAATTGCCCGTTCAGAAGAAATCAAGCAAGGAAGGGTGCCTCTCCATACTTTCAGGATGGACATCGACTATGCTTCAGTTTATGCTCAAACTGTTTATGGTAAAATTGGCTTGAAAATTTGGATCTGTAAAGGTGAAGTGTTGGCCAAGCGTGATTTGAATCCAAACTTTGTAGGTGGAGCTAAATCTGAAGGTCCAGAAAGAAGGGATTCTCGCCCAGCAGGTGGTCGTGATGACAGACGCGGCGGCGGTGGTGGTCGTGATGACAGGCGCGGTGGTGGCGGAAGAGACCGCAGAGGATAATAATTTTTAAAAGGGTATTCAATAAAAATACTTCAACATGTTACAACCAAAAAGAACGAAACACAGGAAGGCGCAGAAAGGAAGAATCAGGGAAGTTGCCAAAAGAGGTACAACCCTTGCATTCGGATCATTTGGACTGAAGGCGATGGAACCTGTATGGATGACAAACAGGCAAATTGAAGCAGCACGTCAAGCAATGACCCGTGCCATGAAAAGAGAAGGAAACGTTTGGATCAGGATTTTCCCTGACAAGCCGATCACCCGCAAGCCTCAAGAGGTAAGGATGGGTAAAGGTAAAGGTAACCCTGAATTCTGGGCAGCCGTTGTTGAGCCAGGAAGGATCCTTTTCGAAGTTGAGGGAGTAACGATGGAAGTAGCTCAACAAGCCATGCACCTGGCAGCTGCAAAACTGCCTATCAAAACCAAATTTATTGTTCGCAGGGATTTTGCGGCATAAGGATTAAGAAAGTTAAACAACTTACACATGTCAAAGAAGATTGATTTTTTGAAAAGCCTCACTGGACTGAGTGAATCAGACATCAAGGCTAAGATAACAGAAGATGAATTGCGTTTGAAAAAAATGCAGTTTGCTCACGCTATTACGCCTCTTGAAAATCCAATGAGTATCAGGGCACTGAGAAAGGACATCGCGAGGCTTAAATCTGAATTGAAAAAAAGAGCACTTGCCTAGTCTAGGTTAAATTTTAAAAATAAATCCGGACTTGGGCCGGGAGCTAAAATAAAAAGAAATGGTTGACAGAAAACTTCGCAAAACCAAAACGGGTTCAGTTACCAGTGACAAGATGGACAAGACCATTACAGTTGCTGTTGAAAGGAAAGTAAAGCACCCT
>JAJTFY010000162.1 GCA_021299175.1 Chitinophagaceae bacterium | reverse complement strand
ATGGGGAACCAGGTCACTGAAGTATCCGCCAGCAGCCCCATGTTGCTTGAAAGTAGCGGCAGGCATGGCCAAGGGAAATGAATATTGGTTGCTGACCATTCCGGATATCCTGTTCTTGCCAATGACTGAGGCAGGAATTTCCTGTCCATGCATGCTGTACAACATGGGCTTGTAATCGAACAATTCCATTTGAGATGGGCCGCCACCCTGGAACAGATAAATCACCCTTTTTGCCTTGGGGAGAAAATGCGGATTGACCAAGGGTTTGTTGATGTCTTCAGCAACCTGCTGTACGGCTTTTCGGTCAGCATTTTTGCTACCGCAACCCAACAATGAACCCATTGCGATGCTTCCCAATCCAAGGACTGAACCGCGGAGGAATTCCCTTCGCTTGTTTTCGTAATGCATTTTCATCAACTCATTCATGGTCAATCATTTTCTTGTAAGGAACTCATCGGTATTCATCAATGCCAATGCAGTGCTTCCCATGGCAGCCAGTTGATGGATGCCAGGAAAATCAATCTTGCTTTTTCCAACGGTCATGAGTGCTTCGGCTTTTTGTGGATTGGCCTCAAAATTTTTCAACTCAGCCAGGTACATTTCTTTCATCAATTGTTCCTCTTTCCTATTGGGTTTGCGTCCTGTAATCAAGCGAAACCCAAACATCAACTGGCCTTCAATATTCGCACCACCTTCTCTGATCATCCTTGCACCCACATGCCTTGAGGATTCTACAATCTGGGGATCGTTGAGCATCGCAAGGGATTGCATGGGTGAACTGGAAACCGGACGCCTCACCAAACATACCGACCTGTCAGAGGCATCAAAGATCTGCATGAAGGGCACAACACTTGTTCGCTTTCTTACCGTATAAATGCTTTTTCTGTAAAGGTCTTCGCCCTCAGATAAAATATACTGGTACCGCCAAACCTTATCGCTCAGGGCATCCCACAACCCTTCTGGCTGATAGGGATAAACACTTTTGCCACCAACCTTGTTGGAAAGCAATCCCGCCACTGCAAGCGCATTGTCACGCAGCATTTCAGCAGGATAGCGATAACGGGGACTTCTTGTAAGCAGGGCATTGTTTGGATCGCTTTTCATCACCGCTGGATCCGCCAATGAAGATTGCTGATAGGTTGCACTCATGAACATGTATTTCATGAATGCCTTGGTGTCCCACTTGCTTTTCATGTAGTATAAAGCAAGATGATCCAACAATTCTGGATGGGTGGGCATGGCACCCTGGTTGCCAAAATCATCAGAAGTTGAAACCAATCCCTTGCCAAAAACCAATTGCCACATCCTGTTCACAGCAACCCTGGAGGTCAATGGATTTCTATCATCAAACATCCATTGTGTAAGGCCCAACCTGTTTTTCGGAAGTCCTTTGGGGAAAGGCATGATGGCCTCCGGAGTTGCAGGCTCCACTTTGTCTCCATGGCTGTCATATACACCCCTTTTCAACACATAGGTGGGACGAGCCTGGGGAAGATCACCCATCACCATGACTTCCTTGACGGAGTCATACAGATCACAGAGTGCTTTTCTGGTTTGTTCCAAGGGGCTCAACAAAGTATCGATGCTTCTTTTCGGGGGCAGACTGAAGGTCTTCAGTGCTTGCAAATAGGCAATTTCACTGGAAGTCAACAGACTGTTGAAAATCTGAAACTCATCCACCTCTCCTCTTGGCATGGACCTGTCAAGCACACGCTTTCCAAAATTGAATCCTGAATGTTTTCCCTTGTGAATACTGTAGTACTGGCGGATATGCTTTACCAGGTGATCGTATTCAATTTTGGTCGCCGTCTTCTTCCCATCCAGATAGATGGAGACACCTGCAGCCTTGCTTGTTCCATCATAGTTGATGGCCACATGATGCCACTCATTGGCCTTCAATTTTTCTGTGCTGATGACACTGATGGCATCGTGTGGAAATGAATGGCTTAAACGAAAATTCAATTGGTTGTCTTTCAACAAGAGATCATACCCCTGATAACCGTAACGGTGGTGCTCTGCATGATAAAAAACCGTAGCCAGTGGATATTGCTCTGGAACCTTCAACCAAAGGCTGAAAGAGAAAGGTTCATACCGTTCAAAATAACCCACGTTAAATGGAGGAAAGGCCAGGTAGGTTTCATCATTGTATTTGAGTGATTTTCCAACCACCCCTGTTCCTCCTGTTTCAACTGATTGGCTTCGATATTGCGCAAACGCTCGGTTTCCATTTTTTCCATGGCCCTCAGCTTCTCTTGCAATTGGCTGATTTGTGCATCGTCTTTTGATGATGTAAGCAACAAGGTTGGCCCGGGCACTACATTGTCATCACCATAATTGGGACCTCCCTTTTCAAAAGTGCTGTTGAAAAAAGCATACATCGAATAATAATCCTTCTGGCTGATCGGATCATACTTGTGGTCATGGCATTTTGCACAACCAACCGTCATGGCCATGACAGCGGTGCCCAAAGTATTGGTGCGGTCAACCACATACTCCACGCGGTACTCTTCATCGATGATGCCAGCTTCTGAGTTTTGTTTGTGGTTACGGTTGAAGCCGGTGGCAAGGATTTGTTCCTTGGTAGGATTGGGCAAAAGATCTCCTGCATATTGCCAGGTGATGAAATCATTGAAGGGAAGATTGCGGTTGTAGGCACTGATGACCCAATCTCTCCAGGGGCTCATTTCCCGGTGCTTGTCATCAAGGTATCCATGGCTGTCTGCAAACCTTGCCACATCCAGCCAGTAGGCTGCCATGCGCTCTCCATAGTGATGGGAAGCCAGGTACCTGTCAACCAATTTCTCATAGGCCTTTGGGTCTGTATCCTTCAAGAAGGCATCCACCTCCTTGACATCCGGCGCAATCCCCCTGATGTCAAAACTGAGCCTGCGGATCAAGGTTTCCTTGTCCGCTTGTTTGGCAGGTTGCAACCCGGCACGCTCAATTGCATCCAACGTAAAATGATCGATATCGTTCTTTACCCAATCAGTATTTTCCACTGAGGGTACTGAGACCGATTTCAACGGAACAAAGGCCCAATGTTTTTTATATTCCGCCCCCTGCTTCACCCATTTTACCAGCACGGCTTTTTCATATGCAGAGAGCTCGAGGTGTGATTCCGGAGATGGCATCACATAGTCTGCATCTTCACTAAGGATCCGCTTCACCAATTCACTGTTGGAAAGGCTTCCCGGAGCAATAGCCTTCAAACCAGACTCGGTCACTTTGCTGTATGCAAATGAAGCGATGTCCAACCGCAGATCGGCCTTCTGTTTTTTTGCATCGGGACCATGACAAGAGAAGCACTTGTCGGAAAGTATTTTTTTGACATGCACATTATAATCAATGTCTTCTGGGAGGGAAGCATAGGCCTCAGCCACATCTTTTGGGAGTTCGGTATTGTCACAACCGAAAAGCAACAGCGCAAGAAAAATGATGAGGATTCCTCTCATGGGAATGCATTTATGATCGTGTAAATTTACCCTTTAGGCCTGCATTGCCAAGGCAATAACAAGAGCCACTTTGTATACTATTTTAGCATTGGCTTATTACGCGTATTAGTTTTATGTAATTTACTCTAATATACCCAAATCCAAAAACGAATTTCATGCACAGAAAATACCTCAGGTTAATATGGATGATGCTCGCCATCGGCAGCTTTGAAACCCAGGCACAATCGATACATGTGAGTCCTAAAGGAAGCGATAAAAACCCGGGCACCAAAGAAAAACCCGTTGCAAGCCTGACTGCAGCGAGAAGCCTGGCCAGGAACCATAAAAAAACAAAAGGACTGCCCAAAGGCGGGATCAACGTGATCATCCACGGAGGCATTTATGATCTGCAAGAAACCTTCCAGCTATCTGAAGAGGATGCGGGCAAAAAAGATGCCCCCATCGTTTGGTCAGCAGCAGCGGGGGAAAAGGTTAACATCACTGGAGGGAAAACAATCAATCCTGGCAAATTCAGCAGGGTCATCAATAAAAACATTTTGAACAGGCTGGAAAAAAATGCCATCGGAAATGTATGGCAGGCTGATCTGAGAGCAGAGGGCATCAAGAACCTGGGCAACCACCGCCAATACGGACATGCCCTTCCTGTTGTGCCAGCAACACTTGAACTCTTCTACAATGGAGAACCCATGACCCTTTCAAGGTATCCCAACAAAGGCGCCATGAAAATCGGCAAAGTATCTGATCCGGGATCAGTGCCACGCAATGGAGACAAATCCAACCGTGGTGCCCTTGTTGCCTATACTGACATGAGACACAAAAAATGGTCGGGCCAAAACAATCTCTGGGTCCAGGGAACACTCAATTATGGTTTCGGGGATGACTATAACCCAATTGATTTCATCGACACCATTGCCGGACAGGTCAAACTCAAGAAACCCCACCTTTATGGCGTTGGTTCAGGAAAAGATTTTCAGGAATACGTGGCCATCAATATACTTGAAGAACTGGACAGCCCGGGAGAATGGTATATTGATGAAACATCAGGAATCCTCTACTTCTGGCCACCCACAGACATGAAGAATGCCCTGATACAAGTTTCTATCTTGGAAGATCCCATCATCGCACTGGAAGGCACTGAGCACGTAACG
>JAJTFY010000004.1 GCA_021299175.1 Chitinophagaceae bacterium | reverse complement strand
CTAATACATCATCACAGCAAGACAAGATGATGCCGCAAGCACTACGTATTTGATCTTCTTCAATGATCAATGGCGGTGCAAGGCGCATAGAATGAGAAGCAAAAAGGAACCAGTCTGTAAAGACGCCCTTCGATATGCATAAATCAATGACCTTTTTATTGTTTGCCCAATCATCAAACTCAATGGCCATCAACAAACCCGCAGAGCGGAATGATTTGATGGCAGGATGCTGTAAAAGTTCCCTGAAAAGCATTTCCTTTTTTTGGACCTGATCCTGCAGCTTCTCTTCTTCCAAAAACTCCAATGCCGCCAATCCAGCGGCACAGCAAACAGGATGACCACCAAAAGTGGTGATATGCCCAAGCACAGGATTGAACGTGAAGCTGTCCATCATCTCCTTGGAAGCAACAAAGGCACCCAATGGCATGCCGCCACCCAGCGCTTTTCCCAAAAGGATAATATCCGGTACAATACCAAACTGTTCAAACGCAAACAAAGTGCCGGTGCGGCCAAAGCCTGTCTGTATCTCATCCAACACCAGCAAGGCTCCCGTTTCATCACAGCGCTGTCTGAGCATTTTCATCCACTGAATGGAAGGCTTCATTACACCCCTTTCCGCTTGTATCGGTTCTGCAATAACACAGGCAGTATGGGCATCAATGGCATCCAACGATTCCATTCGATTGTGGTGAACATGTTTGATGCCGGGAATCAGTGGCCTGTATGCATTGCGCCAATACTCGCTGCCCATGACACTCAAAGCACCCTGGGTTGATCCATGGTAAGAGTCATGGAAGGCCACCATGTTGTGGCGCCCTGTCAACCGTTTGGCGAGCTTCATCGCACCTTCCGGTGCTTCAGCTCCTGAGCTGGTGAAATAAATGGAATTCAGTGTTGCAGGAAGAAGGCTTGCGAGTTTGGTTGCATATTGAACCTGGGGAGACTCCACCAGTTCTCCATAGACCATGATGTGCATGTATTTGTCCAGCTGATCCTTGATGGCCTGCACCACTTTTGGATTGCGGTGACCAACATTGCAAACACTGATGCCACTGATAACATCGATATATTCTTTGCCTTCTCTGTCGTACATCTTGCAACCCTCTGCAGCAACAATCTCCAATGCAAGGGGTGCATCCGAGGTTTGTGCAACATGCTGCAAGAAAAGTTCCCGTTGGTTCATGAAGGCAAAGTTCCACAATATGCGATAACTTTAAGAAAAAATATGCCGGTCATTCTCCCTGTAAAAGGTATTTCCCCTTCGTTTGGTGAAGATGTATTCATTGCACCCAATGCCACCATTGTTGGCGATGTGCGCATGGGGGCCCATTGCAGCATCTGGTTCAATGCCGTGGTCCGTGGCGATGTAAATGGCATCAGCATCGGCAACAGGGTCAACATCCAGGACAATGCTGTCATCCACTGTACCTACGAAAAAAATCCAACCAGCATCGGAAACAATGTGAGCATCGGACATGCTGCCATTGTTCATGGTTGCACAGTACATGATAATGTGTTGATTGGGATGGGTGCGATCGTGATGGACAGGGCTGTCATTGGCAGCAACTCCATCATTGCAGCAGGAGCAGTTGTATTGGAAGGCACCATTGTACCCGAAGGTTCAATTTTTGCTGGCGTACCTGCAAAAAAAGTGAAAGATATTTCACCCGAAAAAATCAGCGGAGAGATAGAGAGGATTGCCAACAATTATTCGATGTACAGCAGTTGGTTCAAATAAGGATCACCACTGCTTGTCCTGGATGCTGTCCAGGATGGTGAGATAACTGACATAACGCTCCTCATGGATTTCTCCTTTCATGACTGCTTTCTTGACTGCACAACCCGGTTCGTTGATGTGCATGCAATCATTGAACTGGCAATCGTTCATGACGGCCCTCATTTCAGGAAAATAATGGGAGAGCTCTTGTTTTGAAATATCTGCAATGGCAAACTCCCGCATGCCCGGCGTGTCAATCAGTCTTCCGCCCTTGGGGAGATCATACATTTCTGCAAATGTGGTGGTATGCATTCCCTTTCCACTCCAATCACTGACCTCACTGGTACGGATGTTTTCATTTTCCAGGATCTCATTGATCAGGCTTGATTTTCCAACACCTGAATGTCCACTGATCAGGGTCATCTTATCATGCAGAACATCCCTCAGCACATCAATTCCTTCCTTTGTTCTGACAGAAGTCAAAAGAACCCTATAGCCAACACCTTCATACATGGCCTTTCGTTCTTCAAACAGCGCCATCTCCTGCTCCCCATAAATATCAGCTTTGTTGAACAATACAATGGCAGGTATGTGAAAGGCTTCGCAGGTAACCAGAAAGCGGTCTATGAAACCCACAGAAGTGCGCGGATCTTTGAGTGTGGCCACCAACAAAGACTGGTCCAGGTTGGATGCAATGATATGGTGCATCCTCCTGTTGGCGGGAGAGATCCTGTTGACGTAATTTCTTCTGGGAAAAAGATCCGTGATCATGACCCGGTTTTCCAATTCATCCTCCATTTCAAAGGCAACCTCATCGCCGACAGCTATGGGATTTGTTGAAGTGATACCATCCATTTTGAATTTACCCTTCAGCCTCGCCTTGTAAAAAGCATGGTCCTCTCCTTTTACGGAGTACCAGCTTCCTGTTGATTTATAGATGGTTCCCTTCATTCTTGCTGCAAGGTAAACATATCGTGCTAACTGAGGTATTTTGCAACAATCGGGAACCTTCTTCCCACGCCAAAGGCTTTGGTACTGACCCTGATGATGGGGCAAAACTGGTTCCGTTTGTATTCACTGGCATTGACCAGTTTCAAGGCCCGTTTTACCAGCGCTTCATCAAACCCAGCGGCAATGATGTCTGTAAGATCTTTCCGCCGTTCGATATAGAGATAGAGGATCCTGTCGAGTACATCATATTCAGGAAGACTATCACTATCCTTTTGATTGGGCCTCAGCTCTGCTGAAGGAGCCTTGGTGAGGATATGATTGGGAATGATTTCTTCATGGCGATTGAGGTACTGTGCCAGGGCATATACCTGTGTTTTGTACAAATCACCGATAACACTCAACCCACCTGCCATATCTCCATACAGGGTTCCGTAACCTGTAGCCAGTTCGCTTTTGTTGGAGGTATTGAGCAATACATGGCCAAATTTATTGGCGATGGCCATGAGGATAT
Organism: Chitinophagaceae bacterium; assembly: GCA_021299175.1. Lineage (GTDB taxonomy): Bacteria > Bacteroidota > Bacteroidia > Chitinophagales > Chitinophagaceae > Pollutibacter. Next base: position 31,762 of record JAJTFY010000004.1, on the reverse strand, counting down.
TTCCCCTGCTGCGGCTTTGCATGTTCTCCTCCGCCAGTCCGAAGGCAGTGCCAGCAAACAAAGGATCCAATGAACCAAGGATGGCTTCGTACACAGATTGTATCGGCACAACATGGTAAGGATTACCCAATTGCTTACTGAGCGCAACCGCGTCATCTACTGAGTGGCTACTGGAAAAACCGGAGGGCATCAATACAGCAGTAACATTGTCCTTCCCCAAAGCCTCAACCGCAAGGGTAAGCACCACGGCAGAATCAATACCACCACTTGATCCAAGGATGGCTTTTGTAAAACCCATTTTGGAAAAATAATCGCGGATGCCCAATACCATTGCAGCTTTTACCTGTGCGATGTTGTTCTCTTTTGTGAGGTAAGCGATGATGGTATCGGGATCATCTGTTTTAGCAACCCGCATGTCTGCGGTCATCAAATGATGACTACCCATATCTGCTTTGTCAAGCTGTCCCAGCAGGCTTTCAGTATCCACCAACAAATAGTCCTCCTCAAAATATTTCATCTCGGCAACAAGTGCTGCATTGTCTGCACATACCAGGCTGCCGCCATCAAAAACAATTTCAGTCTGTGCACCCACTGCGTTGCAATAAATCATGGGCAGCTTGTATTTCTTAACATTCAGGCGGATCACTTCTTTGCGGTCCTCATCATGATCATAGTCAAAAGGAGAAGCGGAAAGGTTAATCATCAGATCAGGTACTTGCTTCATCAATTCATCCATGGGGCAGACCCTGTAAAGCGGATTATCGCCCAGGTTCCAGATGTCCTCGCAAATGGTGATGGCCAGTTTTTTGCCCATGAATTCAATGCACTGCCAACTGTATGCGGGCTCAAAATACCGGTATTCATCAAACACATCGTAATTGGGCAGCAAACTCTTGCTGGCAATTCCCTGTACTTCTCCATTGTAAAGCAACAAGGCTGAGTTCAAAAGATGCTTTCCCTCTGGTTGTGGGTTTGGCGTGGGCGCACCTACAATGATACCTATGCCATGGCTGTGCTGTGCAATCTCCTGAATGGTCTTTTCTGTTTGCTGCATAAAATCCTCAAACTCCAAAAAGTCCCGGGGCGGATAACCACATACTGATAGTTCAGAAAAGACAACCAAATCTGCACCAGCTTTTCTCCCCTCCTCAACAGCTTGGATAATTTTGTCCCTGTTGAGGATAAAATTTCCAATATGGTAATTCTGTTGGGCGATGTAAATCTTCATGGAGCAAAATTGAGGAATTAAAGGGAATTTTTGTTAAAAAGAAAATGCCATGGGAGTGTCAATGCCAGAATGATTATTTTTATTGACCAAAACTGAATACAAATGAAGTTGAGCATGCGAAACCCTTTGATGGTTGCCCTGGTTTTTATTGCAGGCTTATTGTTCTCTGGCTGTGATGAAAGCCCTGCCAAACCTGATGTCAGCCATATCAAGATCAACCTGAAAATGCAGCGTTTTGAAAAAGATTTTTTTGCACTCGACACCAACGATCTTGACGGGGGATTTGAAAAACTAAGGGTTGATTACCATGATTTTTTAAATGATTTTACAGGAAAAATACTAGGGCTCGAGGGAAAGGATACTTCCCAATGGGATATGGCGATCAAAGCATTTTTGAGGGACTACAGACCCATCTATGATTCTGCACAAAAAATTGAGAAAGGCATCAATGCAGCAAAATCGGACATTGAAGAGGGACTGAAATACGTAAAATATTATTTTCCCTCCTACCGTTTGCCTGAAGCATTCATCACTTTCATTGGCCCCATCGATGCTTTTGCGTATGGTCAAACCGGAGGATCCGGAGACATCATCACAACATTTGGCCTCTGCGCAGGACTGCAATTGCACCTTGGCGGAAATTCAATGGTCTACAAAAGCGAGGCAGGCATGCAACTCTACCCTGAATACATCTCCAGGAAGTTTGATACAGACAATATCGCTGTGAATTGCATGAAAAATATCATCGATGATATTTATACCCCACTTCAGGCTGGTGAATCAATGCTGGCCATTATGGCAGACCATGGAAAACGCATGTACTTGCTCGACCTGCTCTTGCCGGATGAAAAAGAGGAGATTAAATTTGGCTATACATCAACACAATTAGAAGCAGTGAAAAAAAGCGAAGGATTCATCTGGAACTACTTCAATGAAAACAACCTGCTGTTTGAAAAAGATCTGTTGAAGATGCGTTCCTTTGTCACAGATGGGCCATCCACCGATGAATTAGGATGGGGTTCACCTGGTTTTATTTCTCTTTATACTGGAAGACAGCTCATCAGGGCCTACATGAAAAAACATCCAGACACAAGGCTCAATGAACTGCTTGCGCTGGATGCCAATAAAATTCTTTCTGGTGCTAGTTATAAACCCAGGTAAGGTTGTGGGCGTTGCCCCATGGTATGCATGAACCTTACATGTGAGGCAATCGCTGCCCTTGTGGTGGGGAAATAATTGTAATAAAGATCAAACTGCTCACAGGTCTGTTTTACAATTTCGCTGATAGCAGGATAGTGAATATGGCTGATCCTTGGAAAAAGGTGGTGTTCAATCTGATAATTCAATCCACCAACAAACCAGGTAACAATCCTGTTGGAGAAAGCAAAATTAGCGGTTGTTTTCACCTGGTGAATCGCCCACTCATTTTCAATTTTTACCGGATCCACACCAGCCGCTTCAAACTCAGCATGCTCTACAACATGTGCCAATTGAAAGACCACTGCAATGGTAACACCCAAGGTAAACTGACTGATCACAAACCCAATCAGCCATGCCTGCCAGCCAATCATCAAAACCGGCACAACAATATAGAAAGCAATGAAGAACATCTTACCGGTCCAGAACACCACATGGTCTATGGTTTCCATTTTCTTCAAAGGGGTGGTATGAATTTTTTTGGAGAAATATTTGGTATAATCCATCAGGAACATAAACAATGACGTGAAACCATACAAGGCAAACATGTACACGCTCTGGTACTTGTGCATGGGTTTCCATGGCTGGGTAGAACATTGACGCATGAATGGCATGTTGTTGATGTCATCATCCACGCCATCAACATTGGTATAAGTATGGTGAATGATATTGTGTTTCAACTTCCACATGAATGCATTACCCCCAAGAAAATTATGGGTAAGCCCAAAAATATCATTGACCCAACCTTTGGTGGAGAAACTGCCATGACAGGCATCATGCATCACGTTGAAGCCAATGGCAGCCATGTTGAGCCCAAATACAACCCAAAGCAGGGAGGAAAAAGCCCAATGCATATCGACCATCATCAGTGCCATATAGATACCAATGGCTGATGGAAGCAGGATCATTGTTTTGCCATAAAGCTTCCAGTTGCCCGTTTTCTTCATGCTATTGCGTTCGAAATAGGCATCAACCTCAGCCTTCAATGCATTGAAAAAAACCTTGTTCTTGTTGTTGAACGTAACCTTGTATCCCATAAAAATCTATTGCCTTAAAGAATAAACGAATATGCAAATTTACACCATGTACCAATAGCCGCAGTTAATTTCTTTTGCTGGGTGCCTCTAGTTGAAATACAGGAATCTTTACCTGAAACCGCTGTTTGGTATTGACATTTTCCATCAGATAGGTTCCAAACATCTTGCCCAGTTCTGACTTCAGGTTGCAGCCGGAAATGTACTGGTACTGCTCATGGGGTTTGATGATAGGTTGAACTCCGATGACACCTTCTCCCTCCACTTCCTTCTGTTCGGTATTGCTGTCATGTATAAACCAATGGCGGCGAAGGAGTTGAACCGGAAAAGCATTGTTGTTCTCAATGGTAATCCTGTAAGCAAACATAAATTCATGGAGCACAGGATTCGAATAATCCGGTTGGTAGAATTGCTCTACAATGATGTTGATGCCTTCGGTAACCTTAGACTCCATTTTACTGATTTACTCAAATATAAAAATTATCCTCAATCAAAAAATACAGAACATAATTTTTGTAACTTGACAACGCATTACTTTAACCTTTCTTACAGTTAACAACAATTCTATCATGAAAAAGTTCTTTTCAGCCTTTTTAGCGCTTACCGCTTGCATCGCTGCCTTTTCACAAGCTCATTCCGGGGATCCTAAACTGACAGAACTATGGGATCCGGTACCCGCCATCGTACAGCCTGGAAAAACAGCACAGGACGCACCATCAGACGCCATCGTTCTTTTCAACGGAAAGGATTTTTCTGCATGGAACGGGAGCAAGGGACCAGTTGAATGGACATTGGAAGACAATGCCATGACAGTTAAGAGAGGGAGTGGTGGCATCACCACAAAAAAAGGATTTGGTGACTGCCAGCTGCACATTGAATGGCGCACCCCATCGGTGGTAAAAGGAGAAGGACAAGGAAGGGGAAACAGTGGTATCTTCCTGATGGGAAGGTATGAGTTACAGGTGCTTGACAACTACAACAACAAGACCTACTCCAACGGTCAGGTAGGAAGCATATACAAACAACTGATCCCATTGGCCAATGCCAGCAGACCTCCTGGAGAATGGCAGACCTATGATGTGATTTTCATCGCTCCCAAATTCAGTGCAGAGGGAAAACTTCAATCGCAAGCAAGAATTACTGTAATCCACAATGGGGTCCTCGTTCAAAACAATGCAACCATTTGGGGAGCAACAGAATACATTGGGATACCAGAATACAAGCCACATGCTGCCAAGGAGCCCATCATGATCCAAGACCATGGTGATTTTGTAAGCTTCAGGAATATTTGGATCAGGGAACTCTAATCCTGAGGACCTGCCTTTACTTCGTTGACAGTTGCAAGCATTTCTTCAAGAATTGTTTGCAACTGTTTCATTTCATGGACATGCTCAGTAACCAGCATGAAGTTTTTACCCACTTGTTTTAGATGGCTCTTGTTGGTCTTGGTTTGCAAATGCAAGAGGATTGCATTGAATGTAGCAGAATGAAAATACGGTGAATCCGGATTGTTCACAAAATAACAACGCAGCGTTTTCTGTTTCAGGGTCATTCTTTCAAAACCAAGCTCAACTGCCATTCTCCTGCAGCGCACGGTTATAAAAAGATCTTCCACACAGGCAGGAATAGGACCAAACCGGTCTTTCATTTCATCATGAAAGCGCTGCAATTCATCTTCATCCCTGCAATTGTCCAAACGGGTATACAAGAGCAGCCTTTCGGCAATCTGGTCAACGTATTCGTCAGGAATCAGGATTTCAAGATCGGTATCTATGGTACAATCATGCACAAAATCATCTTGCTTGCTTATTTCATCCTTGAACACATCTTTGAATGAAGTTCTTTTCAGTTCCCGGATGGCCTCGTCCAAGATTTTCTGGTACATCTCAAAACCTATTTCAATCATGAAGCCACTCTGCTCTCCACCCAACATGTTCCCTGCTCCGCGAATGTCCAGGTCGCGCATGGCAATCTGAAACCCAGAGCCCAGTTCAGCATGTTGTTCCAGCGTTTGCAAACGCTTTCGTGAATCTGCAGGCAATACACTGATGGGTGGCGCGAGTAAATAGCAGAATGCTTTCTTGTTGCTCCGGCCCACCCTTCCCCTCAATTGGTGCAAATCGCTGAGGCCAAACTGGTGGGCATTGTTGATGATAATGGTATTGACATTCGGAATGTCGACACCACTCTCTACGATATTGGTACAAACGAGTACATCGTATTTGCGGTGGATGAAATCAAATATTCTTTCCTCCAATTCATGCCCTTCCAACTGGCCATGGGCAAAACCTACACTGAGATCAGGACAAAGGCTTCTGATCAAGGTTGCCATTTCAGGCAAGCCACTCACACGGTTGTGGATGAAGAAAACCTGACCTCCCCTTTCAATTTCAAAATAAATCGCATCCCGGATATGGTCTTGGTTGAACACCAGAACTTCTGTCTGAATGGGTTGCCGGTTGGGAGGAGGGGTATTGATGATGCTGAGATCCCTTGCTCCCATAAGACTGAACTGCAGGGTCCTGGGGATGGGTGTTGCGGTGAGGGTAAGGCAATCAACATTTGTCTTGAGTGTCTTTATCTTCTCCTTGTGGGCCACGCCAAATTTCTGTTCCTCATCAATCACCAAAATGCCAAGGTCTTTGAATTTTATTTCTTTGCCAAGCAATGCATGCGTTCCGACAATGATGTCAATCTTCCCCTCTTCAACTTTTTTGAGGGTTTCTTTTTTCTCCTTTGCAGACTTGAATCGATTGATGAAATCAACGGTTACAGGAAAATCTTTCAACCGGTCGCTGAACGTTTTGAAATGCTGGTAGGCTAGGATTGTTGTGGGAACAAGAATGGCTGCCTGCCTGCCATCAATGCAGGTCTTGAACGCAGCCCTGACAGCCACTTCTGTCTTTCCAAAACCCACATCGCCACAAACCAATCTGTCCATCGGATGGGGGCTTTCCATGTCCTTCTTCACATCCTCAATAGCTTTACCCTGATCTGGGGTATCTTCATACATGAAAGAAGCCTCCAGCTCTGTTTGCATGTAGTTATCAGGTGTATGCGCAAACCCTTGCTGTGACTTCCTTTCCGCATATAATTTGATCAGGTCAAAAGCAATTTCCTTGACCTTCCCCTTGGTCTTTTCCTTGAGTTTCACCCAGGCATCACTGCCCAGTTTATTGACCTTTGGCGGTGTTCCCTCTTTCCCTGTATACTTGGAAATCTTGTGCAGGGAGTTGATGTTCACATACAGAATATCATTGTCGCGGTAGATGATCCTGACAGCCTCCTGGGTTTGGCCACCATTTTGCACTTTCTGCAACCCGCTGAAAACACCGACGCCATGATCAATGTGCACCACAAAATCTCCCGGTTGCAATTCCTTGAGTGCCCTTAGGGTTATCGCCTTGCTTTTGTTGTAGGCCTGCTTGATCTTGTATTTGTGGTAGCGCTGGAATATCTGGTGGTCGGTATATACCACGATACCTCTGCTCTTGTCAATGAATCCCTGATGGATGGCGGTAGGAACTGGAACAAATTGAATCTCCGCTTTCAGGTCTGCAAAAATGGAGTACAGTCGCTCGAGCTGCTTTGGATTTTCAGCAAAAATATACAACTGCTTTTTGGCGGCCTCATGGGATTTGAGGTCTTTGATCAGCAACTCAAACTGGCGGTTAAAAGAAGGTTGTGGTGCGATATCAAAAGACAGAACAACATCAGGAGAAGGAATTGTTCCTGTGGCCGCCATTTCCACAATGGTTCTTTTCTCCAGGGCAAGCTCCATGCGCTCAAATGGGGTAAAACCATTGGGATCTGGTTCGGTATGCTTTTCATCAGTATCCCTGGCATCGGTTGGCTGGTGAGCCTGGGAAAGGTATAGGTTCAAATTGTCCTCATGATCACGGTAACGATCCATGAACAACTGCCAATGCGCTGTGTAAATGATGGTATTGTCTGGAATGAGGTTGAAAAGATCAATTTTTTCACCTCCTTCATGTGCGGCATCCGCATTGGGAATGATGTTGACCTGCAGCAGTTTGCGCTCACTGAGCTGGGTTTCAGGATCAAAAATCCTGATGGAATCCACATCCTGACCAAACAATTCCACCCTGTAGGGTTTTTCATTTCCAAATGAATAGATATCAAAAATACCTCCCCGCATAGCAAACTGACCGGGTTCATATACAAAATCTGCCCGTTCAAATCCATAGCCCACGAGTTTTTCCATGACCAGGTCGATGTCCAGCCGATCATTCACCTTGATGCTGATGATATTGGAGGACAGTGACTCGGCTGTTGACACTTTCTCCATCAAAGCCTCCGGATAGGTCACGATGATTTTCCTGTTTCCGCCTCCGGCCAATCGGGTCAATGCTTCTGTCCTGAGCATCACATGGCTGCTGCTCTGGATCCGGAAATTCTTATTGGTTTTGAAGGAAGAAGGAAAATAAAAAAGATCAATGGGGTTAATCAGCTGTTCCAGGTCATTGTGAAAATAAGCAGCTTCTTCTGCATCCTCCAAAATGACCATGTGATTGAGTCCGTTCAGTTCATTGCGCTGATAAAGTGCTGAAAACAAAAGAGCAGGAAAAGAACCCGCCATTTTGGTGCAAAGGATTTTGTGTGATTTGGGCAAAAGAATGGCCTCCACCATCTGCTGTACAGGGGGGGATTGAACATAGCCATCCAAGAGAAACTGCAGATTCATGCCTTCACAAGAACAACAAAGATACGATTAAACTTTTCAGGCTTTTCAGGTCAAATTATTATGACAGAAAAAGAGAACAGTAAGCTGAAAAAATGGTTAAATTGCTAGACACGTTACCAAACACGTATATGTTCAAAAAAAGAGTCTTCATCATCCCTGCCTTTGCGATCATCCTCATGGGTGTATTGTACCTGTTCAACAGGGAGGAAAAACAAGTTGGTTTGCCCAAAAGATTCACCATCATGAATGAGGAAGATGAAGAAATCGAGACGGAAAATTCAAAAAAAAGGGCAGAATACGAATGGATGCTCACAAGGGATCCCAAAACTGGATTGATTCCGGAAGGCATCAGGTCTCAGGAGCTGGCGGTCATGAGAAATATGCCGATCCGTGAAAATGGCATCTTCAATAGCCCGCTTGTAAACAATACTTATTCAGCAGCTGGACCTTCACAGAACGGGGGCAGAACCAGGACGCTGGTATTTGACAAACGCTACAATGGCACAACCAACAAGGTGATCATTGCAGGAGGCATCACTGGTGGAATATTCAGGAGTACTAATGGTGGCAGCAGCTGGACTTTTGTCCATCCTGCCAACGAGGTCAGGAGTCTTTCAACCCTGGTACAAGATCCTAGGCCTGGATTTGAAAATACCTGGTATGCAGGTACTGGAGAACCACTGGGTGCTTCTGCAGGATACCCATCAGGCTTTATATTGGGAGAAGGAATGTTTAAATCAATTGATAACGGGGCTACTTGGTCAAAGATCATTTCCACCAATCCTTTAGATATTACTACCTTTTCTGCCTCCTCACCTTGGTATTTTGTTCACAAGCTTGCAGTTCATCCAATAACTGGAGATGTCTATGCAGCTGTACACAGAAGAATCTTACGTTCAGCTGATGGAGGCAATACATGGGTCGAAGTATTTGGGAGCACAACCGGTGCAACTGCCGAAGGTGGAATTGCAGACCTTGCCATCAACAAAACAGGATCAAGGGTACTTGTTGCCATGAGTGGCAGAAATGCTGACAGGTCACTGGCAGGAATTTTTACATCCCCATCTGGAAACGCAGGATCATTCACAAGAATTGCAGGTGGCATAAAAGATGCTGCGGACTCTATCCCGGAATGGAGGGGCTATGACATTACCAAAGACGGGGATGGACAATTCAATGGTGGCTGGGGAAGAATAGTGATGGCATTGGCACCCTCTGACCAAAATATCCTCTATGTGATGGTAGAAAATTCAGATGATGCAGCCTCAAGGAAACCAGAGGCAGATTTGTTCAAGTGCAACATGACAACCACCCCCTTCACCTGGACCAAATCAGATACCTTGGTAGCACAAAGAAACTATAGGGGTAGTTTTTCTCAACGGTATATTGAAATGCAGGGGGGATACAACATGGCACTGGCAGTCCATCCAACCAACCCTAATCTGGTATTGGCTGGAGGTGTTTCTTTGTATCGGTCTACTGATGGATTTGCAACCAAAGCCAGTATAACATATATTGGTGGTCCAGAATCATTAACCTATACAGACCCTGATGGGGCCAGCCATGCTGATATGCACAGCTTTGCTTTTGACCCTACCAATCCGAACAAAGTATTGATTGCGTCTGATGGCGGTATTGGACATATCAATGACATCACGACACTTGCTGTTGAATGGTCATTGGGAAACGCACAATACCAAACCCTACAATACTATCATGTTGGCATAGACCCTACAACCGGTAGCAGAAACTATTTTGGCGGTGCACAAGACAATTCAACTACTTTCAGGGATAAGTCTGGTATGCTGGGCCCTGTCGTGAGTGATAGCAATGATCATTATATTTTGTGGGGAGGTGATGGCTGTCAGGTGGGTATGACCAAAAAAAATGCTGCCGGCAACCAATTCCTGTTCTGCGCTTCACAATCCGGACAGTTGGTCAGGATGAAATTATTTGACCTCAACAGCGGTGTGTATACCGTTGTCAGGCCAACAGGAAGTGCTGACGGTGAATTCATCACTTATTTCCACCTTGACCCAGACAATACTGACTTTCTTTATTATGTTTCCAAAAACAACATTTACAGAACGGGTGAGTCAGAAAAGGTTACCGCATCAAATTGGACATTGATGGATGGCGTCAGCACCAGAGTGACTGGAAGCATTTTTGCATTGGCCACCACAAGGGGACCATATTCTACCAACAATCACCTGTTTATCGGCACATCCACGGGAAAAATCTACAGGCTCAAGGACCCACAATTGGGTACACCAAGCAACCAACCCTTTGACATCACCCCCAGTGGAATGACCTCCGGTTCCGTGATAAAAGACATCTCTGTAAATCCAAGAAACCAGGACACCGTTATGGCTGTTGTCTCCAATTATGGTGTAAATTCAATATTCTGGACTGGCAATGCGACTGCAGGACAACCAACCTGGCAGGTTGCAGAAGGCAATCTCGCCATTCCCTCTGTAAGGGCATGCGAGATCATTGCAAAAACAACAGGGATTGAATATTATGTTGGAACCTCTATAGGGTTATACAGTACAAAAACCATCAATGGGGTCAGTACGGTTTGGGCAAAAGAAACTGGTGCTGCCGGAACACCTGCTGCCATGATGAACGATGCCATCATCAACTCACTGGCACACCGTTGGACCGACAATACCATGGTGGTAGGAACACATGGCAACGGAATGTTTGCCGCTTCTATTGGCAACCCCATTACCATTACCACATCCATCACCAGCCCCATCAGGAACAATACTGGCTTCATCAAGAATATCTATCCCACCATTACAAAAGACCTGGTCAATTACCAGGTGGGAGACCTCTACAACATCAAAAAAATAAGCGTTCAGGTAACCAGCCTCTCTGGTGCGGTGGTTTCAAAAAAAGAAACCGGATACCAGAATGGAAACATCAACCTTGGCAATCTTTCATCCGGTACCTACATCGTGACCATCACGAGCAACGACCGAAAGTACCAAACCACCAAGAAGATTATCAAAAACTAAATTCCCGGGCCGGCCCATGAGCCGGCCTTTTTTCATCATGTTCATCATCGGAAAAATCCTGCAGTTTTTTTTAAGTCCTTTCGTATGGATCTTCATTTTAATTATCCTAACCGCATTGGCAAGGACTGAAAACAAAAGAAAAAAACTAGCCACTATAACGCTGGCTGCACTGCTATTCTTTACCAACCCATGGTTGATCAACAACCTGCAATACCCATTTCATGCCCCACCTATGCCCATGACAGCGAATGAAAAATATGATGTCGGCATCGTATTGGGTGGCATGACCAGCTACGACAAGGTCAACAAACAGGGCCATTTCAACATGTCATCTGACAGGTTCATCCAAACAGCCTTGTTGTATAAAAAAGGGCATATCAAAAAAATCATTGCATCAGGAGGACAGAATGGAATGTTCAGTGAGGATGATTTTATGGAGGCTGATTTTATAGCCAAAAACCTGATTGATCTTGGCATTCCTGCAGAAGACATTTGGATAGAGCATCAATCAAAAAATACCATGGAGAATGCCCGTTTTTCCAAACAAATCATCGACCGCAATGGCGGACTGAAAACCAAGGCAGTATTGATTACTTCAGCCTTTCATATCCCCAGGGCAACGCTCACCTTTGAGCAGGCCGGAATTGCGGTAAGGCCCTATCCTTGTGCTTTCTCAATGTCTCCCGCTGCCACACAGTTCAGTGCAGCCAACATGATTCCCGCGAGTTGGGCGATGGATGGGTGGGGAGGCTTTTTCAAGGAACGAATCGGCACTATCTACCTTAAACTGAAAGGGACAAAATGATGCCTACATTTTGCTTTTGATGAACTGAACCAATCCTTCAACCGGAATCCTTTCCTGTGTCATGGTATCGCGATACCTGATCGTAACCGTCTGATCCTCCTTGGTCTGGTGATCAATGGTGATGCAAAAAGGAGTTCCCAATGCATCCATCCTGCGGTAACGCTTTCCAATGGTATCCTTCTCTTCATAGAAACAATAGAACTCCGTCCTGCAGGTGGCCATGATATCCTTGGCAATATCAGGCAATCCCTCTTTTTTCAAGAGCGGTAAAATAGCCAGCTTGATGGGGGCAATTTTTGCAGGGATTTTCAGTACAACCCTGCTGTCTTCCGTACCATCTTCCTTGGTCCATTTCTCTTCCTGGTAGGCATGGCACATGGTCAGGAGGAACATCCTGTCCAACCCAATGGAAGTTTCAATTACATAAGGAACATAGTTTTGGTTGATCTCCGTATCAAAATATTGCAATTTCTTTCCGCTGTATTGCTGATGGCTTTTCAGATCAAAATCAGTACGGCTGTGGATTCCTTCAACCTCTTTCCACCCGAAAGGAAAGGCATATTCGATATCCACTGCCGCATCGGCATAATGGGCCAGTTTCACGTGGTCGTGAAAACGGTAGCTTTCTGCAGGAATGCCCACGGATTCATGCCACTTCATGCGTTCAGCTTTCCAGTAAGCATACCATTCCTGCTGTGTGCCAGGCCTGATGAAAAACTGCATTTCCATCTGCTCGAATTCACGCATCCGGAAAATAAACTGACGGGCCACGATCTCATTCCTGAAGGCTTTACCTACCTGTGCAATACCAAAAGGTATTTTCATCCGGGCGGTTTTTTGCACATTCAGGAAGTTGACAAATATACCCTGCGCCGTTTCTGGTCTCAGGTAGATCTCGCTTGCATCTTCAGCTACAGAACCCAGCTGGGTGGAAAACATCAGATTGAACTGTCGAACATCCGTCCAGTTGCAGGTTCCGCTGACTGAACATTTCATTTTATTGTCTTCAATCAATTGCTTCAACCCTGCATAATCATTGGCTGCCAGTAAAGCATCCATATCAGCAATCAGCTTTTCAGCTTCGGTGGTCTTTCCTTCCTTGTTCAAGGCATCTGCAAATCCTTCAATCAGATGATCAACACGATAACGCTTTTTTGAATCCTTGTTGTCAATCATCGGATCGCTGAAATTGTCTACATGCCCTGAAGCTTTCCATGTGGTAGGATGCATGAAAATGGCTGCATCAATTCCAACAATATTGTCGTGCATGCGGGTCATGGCATTCCACCATGCTTCGCGGATGTTTTTTTTCAGCTCACTGCCCCATGGGCCATAATCGTATACTGCACTAAGTCCGTCGTAAATTTCACTGGACTGAAAAACAAAGCCGTATTCCTTTGCATGGGATATAATCGCCTGGAACTTATTTTGATCATTGACTACCATAGCCCGCAAAGATAATAAAACAATGGGAAGCCGTGCAACTACACAAGGCATTGAAATACTCAGGCCTATTGCAATTTTTCATTGCCCGTGTGCCGATCCGCATCCCGGATGGTTTTTTTCTCCATGTTTTTCTTGAACGCCTCGGTCAGGTCAATACCCGTCTGGTTGGCAAGGCAAATCAAAACCCACAACACATCGGCCATTTCATCCCCCAAATGTTCTGCTGATTCATTTTTTTTAAAGGATTGGTCGCCATATTTCCTGGCCATGACCCTTGCCAATTCACCCACTTCCTCAGTCAGGATGGCCATATTGGTCAATTCACTGAAATATCTGACCCCAATGGTTTTTATCCAGGTATCCACCTGCTGTTGCGCTTCGTTGATTGTCATTTATTCCTTGTTTTTTGTATCAATGATGATGGTGACAGGTCCGTCGTTGAGGAGCTCCACTTTCATGTCTGCACCGAAGATGCCGGACTGAATTTCCTTACCCAACTCTGTTGCGAGTTGTTGCTTGAATTGTTCATACAAAGGAACTGCCGTTTCAGGCTTTGAGGCCCTGATATAGGAAGGTCGATTTCCTTTTTTGGTGGCTGCGTGAAGAGTGAACTGGCTCACGACCAGAACGCCGCCTTCAATATCTTTCACAGACTTGTTCATCACGCCCTCTTCATCATTGAAAATGCGCAAATTGACGACCTTGCCGGAAAGCCACTCAAGGTCCTCCTGACCATCGCTGTTTTCAATGCCGACAAGCACCAACAATCCTTGTTGAATTTCACCAGTAACATTCCCATCGATCTTGACTGATGCGCTTGAAACCCTTTGTATCACTGCTCTCATGCTTTCAATTTTAACAATGTAAATCTATGAAATGAAAACAGATATTAGCAAGGAGATCAGAGAACACTTACTTTTGTTGAAACTTCAAAACCTTGGGAGGAATCAGACAACTCGCGAAACAGACCATCTGGTACGGCCTCAGCAATATCTTTGGAAGGTTCATCAATTACTTGCTGACCCCAATTCTCACCTATATTTTCAGCCCAGACAAGTTTGGCGACATCTCCATTCTTTTTGCCTCTGCTGCATTCCTGAACATCATTTTCACCTACGGAATGGAAACATCCTATTTCAGGTTCAACCTGATTGAGGATGAAAAAAAAGTATACAATACCGGTTTTACAAGCCTTTTGTTTACCACAGTCTTGTTCTCCATCTTGCTGATGATTCCTCTTCAAGAGTTGGCCGGCTTGATGAAACTGGAAGAACATCCAGAATTTGTCGTCTGGGTGATTGGCATTGTCGCTTTGGATACCATTGCAGTGCTGCCTTTTTCCAAACTCAGGCATGAGGGTCGCCCAAGAAAGTTTGCTTTGTTAAAACTGACCAATATCCTGATCAATTTTGTACTGATTGCTTTTTTTCTGCTGTTGTGCAAACCTGCATTTGAAAATGGAAGCGGATCATTCTGGGGAAGTTTATATGATCCTGGTGTGGGGATTGGCTATGTATTCATTGCACAATTGCTTGCAAGCTTGGTCACATTCCTCTTGCTATTCAAGGAATGGAAACATTTCAGGCCAACATTCGACAAAAAACTATTTACCGAACTGATGATTTACTCCTTGCCCTTGCTTGTGGTTGGATTTGGAGGGATGATCAATGAAACCATTGACCGCTTCATGCTTGTCAACCGATTCAATGGAACGGTTGAAGCCGCCAAAATGGCCAACGGCATTTATAGCGCCAATTACAAACTCGCAGTCCTGATTGTTATTTTCATCCAGACATTCAAGATGGGAGCTGAACCTTTTTTCTTCAAAAATGCTGCCAACAGCAATGCCAAGGAGAACTACGCCAGGATCATGAATCTCTTTGTTATTGCCTGTTGTTTTTGCTTTTTGGGAGTGGTATTGTTCCTGGATATCTGGAAACATTTTATGGGAGTCAGCAGGCATCCTGAATATTTGCAAGGCCTTTTCGTTGTACCCATCCTCATGTTATCCAAGATCTTTCTTGGCATCTATTACAACCTTTCTATCTGGTACAAGCTGACCAATAAAACCTCTACCGGCGCGGTGATTACCATCATTGGGGCGGTGATTACTTTATTGATCAATTATTTTTTCATTCCAATGATCGGCTTTTGGGCCTGTGCATTGGCTACCCTGGCCTGCTATGGCAGCATGATGGTGATCAGTTACATTGTAGGACAAGTCCATTATCCAGTTCCTTATCAATGGAAACATCACCTGGGCTACATTGGCTTTGCGACAGTCTTGTTTTTGATTCACACTGCTTCGAGAAAGGTACTCGCCCAAGAATGGCAATTGCATGCTGAGGGGATCTTGTTGATCGGCATATTTTTCCTTGTGATCATGAAAAGAGAGAAACAGGAATTGGTTCAAATACCCCTGATCAAAAAGCTTTACAGAAAGCACTGAAATTATCCTGAAACATACGGATTGTGGCGCTTTTCATGACCAATGGTGGTGGGCATGCCATGGCCTGAATAGACAATGGTCTCCTCGGGTAAGCAGTACAATTGCTCCGTAATGCTTTTCAATAAAACAGCAGGATTGCCTCCTGGAAGGTCTGTTCTTCCAACGCTTTCCCTAAAAAGAACATCCCCTGCGATGACAAAACTGCTTTGAGCGGCATAAAAACTGATGCTCGCGGGTGAGTGTCCTGGGGTAAACAAGACTTGAATGGCTTCATCACCCAACGCCAAATGACTTTTCTCATCCATAAAATGAATGGGTCCAGTATAATTGTCAAATGGCAGGTTCCACATCAATCCACTGGTGGGCGCCATCTCAAGAACCTGTTTCTCACCCTCATGAATATGCAGTTCCAGCCCATAGGTTTCATGAACAAATTTGTTCCCAAATACATGATCTAGATGACAATGGGTATTGACCAGCATGATGGGTCTCAGCTGCTTGGCTTCAATGAAGTCTTTGAGCTGATCCCGCTCTTTGTCGGTATAACATCCGGGATCCACGACAATACAATCCCCAGCTTCATTGTACATCAGATAGGTATTCTCCTGCAGGGGATTGAATTGGAAAATTTTAACGTTTATCATAGCCGCTTTTTCTTGGGTAAATGCGTTAATTTTAGCCTGAATACCTGGCATTGAACGCAGACTGCGAAGATATCCAATCATTTGAATCATAACACCATGCGAAAATTATTGCTCCCTGTTTTTGCGATTGTCTTTTTATCAATGCAATCATCTGCCCAGGTGAGCACAGTAGAGTTTGGAAAAAACAGGGTACAATACAAGAAATTCAACTGGAGGTATTATCAAACGAAGAATTTCAATACCTACACCAATGAAGGTGGATTGGCCTTGGGAAAATTTATTGCACAGGTGGCAGAAGAGGAATTGGGAGCCATTGAGGAATTTGTTGAATATGGATTACAGAGAAGGGCGAATATTGTGATTTACAACAGCTTTACTGATTACAAACAATCCAACATTGGATTGGGTATTGATTGGCAAAATACAGGCGGTGTAACCAAACTTGTCAACAACAAGATCCTTTTGTATTACGATGGCAACCTTAATGAATTGAGGGTAAGGCTCAGGCAAGGCATTGCACAAGTATTGGTGGAAAATCTACTCTTTGGTGATGATCTCGGAGAATTTGCCAGCAACCAGGCACTCCTGGACCTGCCCAAATGGCTCACCGATGGATATGTTTCTTATGTAGCTGAAAACTGGAGCCCTGCATTGGATGACAAACTCAAATCCGCTTTGTTGTCTGGTAAGTACAGGACCTTTTACCAATTTGCTTTCAGTGAGCCTTATCTGGCAGGACATGCTTTTTGGAGGTTCATTGGTGAGCAATACAAAAAAGACAACATCACTTATTTCCTTTACTTGTCTCGCATCTACAAAAGCTTGAATGCTGCAAGTTTGAAGGTGACCAAGAAAAAATTCCGCGAGCTGCTCACTGATTTCATGGATCTGGAAGCTGAAAAATACCAGAATGATTTGAAAGGCAGAAGGAACCTGCCCAAGGGAAATGTTGTGACCATTGAAGAAAAAAAGAATGGCCGTGATTACTACCGTTTCCAGGCCAATCCCATTGCCCGCAACAACAGCTATGCAATGGTTGAGTACAAAAAAGGCATCTACCGTGTAGTGTTGGATGATCTTTCCGACGAAAGAAAAACCTTACTTAAAGCAGGTGTACTCAATAACCAGGATGAGTTGAATCCCAATTATCCATTGCTGGCCTGGGATCCAAAAGGCTCAAGGATCCTGGTGGTGTACACCGAAGAAGGTAAAATCAAAATGTTCATCTACGACGTTGTGGCAAGGATAAAAACCTTCAAACAGGAATTGGAAGGCTTCCAACTGGTCCAGGATGCCAAGTTCATGCTAGATAACAATACGCTTATTCTCAGTGCTGTCAAAAACGGGCAATCAGATATTTTTGTGTACAAGGTCAAGGAGAACAGCGTGCAGCAAATCACCAACGATATTTACGATGACCTCGACGCATCATTTGTTGCCTTCCCGAGCAAGACAGGCATCCTGTTCTCATCCAACAGGCCTTATCCCAATGCCTCCAAAGCAGATACCGTTATTCCCTCCAGGAATAATTTCAATATTTTCATGGTCGATAATTGGACAAAGAGCGACTTCAGACAAATCACACAGTTGACCAATCAACCTTTCGGACAGGCCAGGTTTCCGCTGCAGTACAATGTGAACCATTTCACGTTTGTTAGCGATGCCAATGGTATCGGCAACAGGTATGCAGGCTTCTTCACGACCCAACGTGCCGGCCTCGACACATTGTACAGGATTGGTGATGAAATCTTGCGCAACCCTGAAAGAAAAGAATTGGATTCAACACTCAAGGCCTGGGAGAAAACAGCTCCTGATTCCATCGGTTATATTTCTATCACGAGTGACAGCACCTATGTATTCCCTATCACCAATTATCAAAGCAGCTTGCAGGAAACCAGGGGTGCCGGTGACAACAACCAGGTCACAGAAGTAAGACAGGAAGGCGATCTCAAATTCCTTTACAAATTAAAAATCAACGACGCTGTTCTGCTCAAACGAAATGTAAATGCAAGACCCACTGACTATATCAAGAAATTGATGGAAGAAGAAAGGAGACGCAAAACAGGCCTGATGCTGTATCAAAAAGAAGAAAAAGAAGAGGCCAAAACAGAAAAAAAGAATGTGCTCTTCCAAACTGAATTTGATCAGGACTTGAAAG
Source organism: Chitinophagaceae bacterium (assembly GCA_021299175.1). Classification (GTDB taxonomy): domain Bacteria; phylum Bacteroidota; class Bacteroidia; order Chitinophagales; family Chitinophagaceae; genus Pollutibacter. Next base: position 13,076 of record JAJTFY010000004.1, on the reverse strand, counting down.
ATACAACAGCCTTGGTTGCAGAAGAAATCAAGGTTCCGCAAAAAGAGGATGTGCTGAAAAAGGCGAAGCTGTTTGACTATAAACTCAAGTTTGCCTCTGATTATTTGGTTTCAGGTTTCAATAATTCAGTGATGGTCAACCGCTATCAACCTTATGGTGGAGGAGCGGGTCCGATCTACCTGTCGAATACGGATAACCTGAATGGCATCCTCAGAATGGGAATTTCAGATCTGATGGAAGACAAGAAATTCATTGGCGGATTCAGGCTGGCTACCAATTTGCGGGACAATGATTACCTCGCATCCTTTCAAAACCTCAGGAAAAGATTTGATTGGGGACTGACCTATTACAGGAGCAACCAGGAAAACTATCCCATTTTTGATCCATCGGATATCAAGTCTCAGTTGAGGAACAAACTTGCTTCCAATCTCTACCAATTCAATGTCAGCTATCCTTTTGACGAAGTCAAAAGCCTAAGAGCCATGTTGGGATACCGGAGCGATAATGTTGTCATCACATCAGATGCCAACTACAGTCCTACCCTTACCGCTACAGATACCCTGCTGAAATATGCATTGGTGAAACTGGAATATGTGCATGACAATACCATCAATCCAACATTGAATATCTGGAACGGTTTCAGGTACAAGGTATATGCCGACATCAATTCAAGGATGGTGAATGCACAGGGTTCAGGAAAATTCATGTTCAACATTGGCACTGATATTCGCTACTACTATCCCATCTACCGCAATTTCATTTGGGCAGGAAGGGCAGCAGCAGATTTCTCTTTTGGCTCACAAAAACTCATCTATTACCTGGGTGGTGTTGAAGGCTGGTTGAGACCGAAATTCAACAATGCCATCCTGCCGGCTCCAGACCAGAACTATGCATTCCAGACCCTGGCACTTACCCTCCGTGGGCACAACCAAAATGTTGCCAACGGCAACAACAACATGGTCATCAATTCAGAATTCAGGCTACCGCTTTTCACTACATTGTTCAACAGGCCGGTAAACAATGCATTCCTTCGAAACCTTCAACTCGTGCAGTTCCTTGACCTGGGTACTGCCTGGAATGGAAAGTTTGATAAAATACAGAGGCCCTATTCAGCTTATGGGCTTCCGCCTGTGCAGGTCAATGTAAGAACAGGCGGTGTCGGACCCTTTGTAGGCGGATATGGGTTTGGTGCAAGAAGTACCTTATTGGGCTATTTCCTCAGGGTAGATGCTGGCTGGCCGATGGGAAATTTCTTCAAAGGAAAGCCATCATGGTATTTTGCACTCGGCCTTGATTTCTAATTGACCAAGAGAAAAAAACAGTCTCTGGAAAGATTATTCTGCGTTTCTTCAGTGAAGAACCTCCGATTGCTTTTCTAGCTTCATGCAAGAAAAGAGGATCAGGAAGGAATGTGGAAGAGAATACCGTTTTTTAGAATTTTCCTGGCAATACTATCGGGAATTTTTCTGGATGCCAAGTTCCAGCCAATGCTTCCTTCCTGGATGATTGTCCTGGCTTTTTTCCTTTCCACCGCAATTTGCCTTTCATCAACTAACCTAACCATCAAATGGAAATGGGGCTGGATATTGGGTGCTTGCATGATTGGAATCCTTGTGACCATAGGCGGCACATCCAATGCCCTGAGATCCAACAGCGACAAGATTTACCCCCACATCGACGCATCAATTGTTTTGCTGAGCATTACAGAAGGTCCAAAAACCACAAGTGCGTCAAACAGATACCTGGCAAGGGTTTTCAGGGCAGATCCATCAAGATTTGCCCCATTAGGCAAGACCTATATCTACATCAAAAAAACGGATGACACTTCCATCCAACCAGGAGATGTACTTCTTACAACGACCATCCCTCAGCCGCTCAAAAAAAATACCAACCCGGGAGCTTTTGACTTTTTCACATACTCCAAGCAAAATGGCATATGCTTCACGATGCTGCTGGAAGGTCCTTCCCAATACATCAAGATTGTTCAGTCTGCTCCCAGCGACAAAAGCTGGATCTACAGTGTCAGGAGAAAGATATTGAGCATCATCAGAACCCATATCGAAAACAGGCAAAATGCAGGGCTTGCCCAAGCCATGCTGATTGGCTACAAGGAAGACCTGGACAAGGAATTATTGAACGCCTACACCAATACAGGAGTTGTGCACATCATTGCCATTTCCGGATTGCACCTGGGGTTGATCTTCATGTTGATGGACTTATTGATCTGTACATTGGCAGGTAGAAAAAGGGCCGCAAGGGCTGGAATTGTTATCACTCTCCCCTTGCTCTGGAGTTTTGCCATCCTTACAGGATCCTCAGCATCTGTGATCAGGAGTGCCATCATGTTCAGCTTTATTATCATAGGTAATGCGATTAGAAGAAAAAGCAATGGCATGAACAGCTTGCTGGGCTCAGCATTTATCCTGCTGCTTTGGAATCCAGACCTCCGCTTTGATCTTGGATTTCAATTGAGCTATGCCGCAGTGGCATCCATTTTGTTGTTTGATCAAGACGTCAAGAAAATAATTTTCTTCAAAAATAAAGCAGCCCTTTACTGCTGGAGCATGGTCTCCATCACATTGGCGGCCCAGGTGTTGACTACGCCAATCGTCATTGCGAATTTTCACCGGTTTCCTACCCTTTTCTTGTTTACCAACCTTGTTGCAGTTCCTTTGTCCAGCCTGGTCTTGGTATTGGAAATAGTACTCTGTATCATTCACCCGTTGGACACCATGGCAAAAGGATTGGGTGTGGCCATCAATGTATTGATTCAGTTGATGAATGATCACGTGCTTTTGATGGAAAAGATCCCCTTTGGCATGATAGACCATATTCAGATCAGCAATACGATGATGTCCTTGATTTGTTTCTATGCCGTAGCATGGTATTTCCTTTTCAAATCTCCTGACAAATCAGTTTATGTAGCCCTGGTAATCCTGGGAATGGCCTTACCGGTGATGCACCACATGGAAAGCATCCAGACAAGCAAAACAAATGAGATCCATGTGCTGAACAGCTTTGGAGCAGTGACAATCATCCACAGGCATGGCCGTTATGGTGTCCTTACTGCTTCATCCAATTTATTAGATAACAAGAAAAAAACAAATGATCTCCTCCGCCAAACAGGCATTGCCCTTGGCATTGAGCATTGGACAATTCAATCATTCCCTAACGAACCGGTCATGATCAGCCCTCTTGAAGCAAATAAAACCAGGTCATGGGTGCTGCTCTGCCATGCCAAGACCATATCACTTGATATCCTGAAAGAAGAGATCAGTAAAAAAACCCTGATCCTTGCAGATGCATCAACACCAGTGTGGAAAATTAAGCAATGGGAAAAAGAAGCACAAAAGTTACATTTGCGCTTCAAATCAATCCCCGAAGAGGGGCCGCACACGATTCGCTGCCACCAAACCCAATAATGATGCAAAAACAAATCCGCGCTGCACTGATTTCCGTTTTCTACAAGGATGGCCTTGAACCACTGGTCAGGCTGTTGAGCGAAAACGGTGTCGCCATTTATTCCACTGGTGGAACACAACAGTACATAGAACAACTAGGATTGGAATGCATTCCGGTTGAATCAGTGACAGACTATCCGTCTATCCTTGGAGGAAGGGTCAAGACCTTGCATCCAAAGATTTTTGGTGGAATTCTCGGAAGGCGAGCGGTAGAACAGGATTTGATGGAAATGAAAGAGTATGCCATTCCTCAAATTGACCTGGTCATTGTTGACCTGTATCCTTTTGAAGAAACAGTAGCCAACACGACAGAGGAAAAACTCATCATTGAGAAAATAGATATTGGTGGGCCTTCCATGATCAGGGCCGCTGCCAAAAACTTCAGCGACCTGGTGGTGATTGCATCAAAATCAGACTATGCCCCATTGGTAGACATCCTGAGGGAACAAGAATGCACAACAACCCTGGAGCAAAGAAGAAGTTTTGCAGCCAAAGCCTTTGATATCGTTGGCAATTATGATGTAGCCATTGCACAGTATTTCACTGCAGACAATACCAACCAGTTCCTGCATTCCGCTGGCAATCCACAGATCATGCGCTATGGAGAGAACCCTCACCAGCAAGGCATTTTTTTCGGCAAACTCAATGAGTTGTTTGACCAGTTGCATGGCAAGGACCTATCCTACAACAACCTGGTTGATGTTGAAGCTGCCGTACAATTGATCGCTGAATTCAAAGGAGAAACCGAATCTACTTTCGCCATCATCAAGCATACCAATGTGTGTGGCATTGCCACAAGAGAAAATACAGCAGAGGCCTGGAAATATGCCTTGCAGGGAGATCCGGAAAGTGCATTTGGAGGTGTGCTTGTTTGCAACACTGCCATTGATATGTCAACGGCAGTACAAATCAATGAGATCTTTTTTGAAGTACTGATTGCCCCTGCATTTGATACAGATGCGCTGGAAGTATTGACCACCAAAAAGAACAGGATCCTGCTCATCCAGAAAAAAGATCATCCTGCAACAAAACAATTCAAATCCCTTTTGAATGGTGTATTGGTGCAAGACCAGGACAAAGGAAATTTCGAAAAATGGGAAGAGGCTGGGGCAAGGGAAACTTCTGAAGCAGAAAAGATAGACCTTATTTTTGCCAATAAGGTATGTAAGCACCTGAAATCAAATGCAATTGCCATTGCCAAAAACAAACAATTGATTGGCAAAGGATGTGGACAGACCTCCCGGATTGATTCCCTCAGGCATGCGATAGAAAAAGCCAAGCAATTCAATTTTGAATTGAACGCTGCCGTATTGGCCAGTGATGCATTTTTCCCATTTGACGACTGCGTAAAAATGAGCCATGCAGAGGGAATCGAGGCCTTCATACAACCCGGAGGTTCTATCCGAGACAAAGACTCCATTGCATACTGCAAAGAGAGCGGACTGGCCATGGTGATGACAGGACTCAGACATTTCAGGCACTGATGTCTGGCCAGATGCAGATCAGCAAATCAGAAAAATCCAAAGCCCTTTTTGCTGTTGGTGTTGTTTCCATTTTATGGGGCACAACCTGGCTTGCTTCTAAGATTGGGGTAGAATATATTCCACCGCTGCAGCTTTCGGGCCTGCGGCACTTTATTGGCGGAGGATTGTATGTGATTTACTTCACGTTTTTCAGAAAAATGTTTCCAAAAAAACACCAGCTCTGGCAAATCTTTTGGATGGCCATCCTGATGTTTGTGATCAGCAATGCTTTCAGTGTACTTTCCGTAAAATACATGCCCAGCGGAATTGGCTCTGTTGTTGGCGCCATCATGCCCATCTGGGTTGTATTGTTTACCGGTTTGGTTTTCAATAAAGTCAAATTCAAACGCAAAACCATTGTTGGCATTGCAATGGGTTTTGCAGGAGTAGTGATAACCTTTTTTGACTTCATTGAACATATCATGTATACGGATTTTTCTCTGGGCATCTTGTTTGGTGTGATTGCGAGCATTGCCTGGGCACTTTCCACCTTGTTCACGGCAAAGCAGGCCAAAGACATGGATCCCTATTTCTCACTGGGATGGCAGATGTTTGTCAGTGGCACACTGCTTTCGATTTTTTCCTTGATGACAGGAGATTTCGTTCCGCTTTCCCAGGTACCAGACAAGGCATGGCTCTCTATTCTATACCTTGTGCTGATTGGCTCAGTGATTGCATTTGGCGCATATGTATATGCACTAAAGCGTCTTCCCACCGCATTGGTGGCCATACATTCTTATATCAATCCCATTGTTGCCATAATCATTGGCAATATTTTGATGCAAGAAAAATTAAGCGCCTTTATCGTTGCTGGAACAATAATTACCCTTTGGGGAGTTTATCTCGTCAACAGTAGTTTCAAGAAGACTAAGGTGTAGGCGTTTCTTGCTTTTCCCTCCAAAGCTGATTGAAGGTTTTTGCAGGAAAATCAAGGTCGGCCCTTTGTCCGGTCCAGCCCTTGAACAATTTATTGATCATCCAATTCTTGATCTTGCTGTTGCCCAGATTCATCATTTTTCGGTGAAGCATTCCCTGCTGCCAGGTTGCCCATGCAATTTTCTCCATCATGTTTCCCTGCCCTGTACGGACAGCCTCTCTCCTGTTGTACAACAGCAGTTCATGCAGGTTGATCTTGACTGCACATACTTCAGTGCAATTCCCACAAAGGGAAGAAGCATGGCTCAAGTGTTTCCACTCACCAAGGTCTTTGAGATTGGGCGTTATAACACTTCCAATGGGGCCACTGTAGGTTGTTCCATAACTATGACCACCGATATTCTTGTACACAGGACAAGCATTCAGGCAAGCCCCGCAACGGATACAATAAAGGCTCTCCCTTGAAACAGGATCTTGGAGAATATTGGTTCTACCATTGTCCAACAGGATAACATACATCTCATCAGGACCATCCATTTCTATTGATTGTCGGGGGCCGCTGATGATGGAATTGTATACTGTTACTTGTTGGCCTGTTCCATAGGTAGACAGCAAAGGCCAAAAAAGAGCAAGATCCTGCAAGGAAGGAATTACTTTTTCTATTCCAGTGATGACGATATGTGTCTTGGGCCAGGATGCACTCAACCTTGCATTGCCTTCATTTTCTGTCACGGCAATACTGCCCGTTTCCGGAATAATGAAGTTGGCGCCTGTAACGCCTACCTCAGCCTCAGCATATTTTCTCCTGAGCTTTTCCCTTGCAACAAGGGTGAGCTCTTCTGGCGTAAGATCAAGCGGTGTATTCAGGTGTTCATGGAAAACGCGGGCAACATCTTCCTTGCTCTTGTGCATGGCAGGAGTAACAATATGATACGGTGCTTCATTATCCAGCTGTTGGATATATTCCCCCAAATCAGATTCTATGCTGTCGATGCCATTTTTTTCAAGGAAATCATTGAGGTGAATTTCTTCAGTAACCATGCTCTTGCTCTTGACAACTGTCTTGCAGTTTTTTTCCTTGCAAATCCTGAGGATGGCTTCAGTGGCCTGTTCTATCGTCTCTGCCCAAATCACTTTGCCACCATTCCTGAGAAAATTGATTTCAAATTTCTCCAGCTGATCATCCAGGCTTTCAAGTGCTTTCCATTTGGCATGCTTGGCTTTCTCCCTTGCAAAATTGATATCAGAAAATTGTTTTTTCCCCAGCGGTACAACTGCATTGTACTTTCCGATATTATGGTTGATGGTTTTGCGATGGGACAAATCCGCTGCCTTTACAAAACTTTTCTCCTTAAAAACCGAAGCTGGATTAGACATAAGGTTATTGTTTTTTCAACTTTTTATCGCCATTGAAATATTCCTTTGCCACCTGATCAAGCGCATCATAAAATCCTTCACCATAAAGCCTTGTGATGGGTTCCTTTAAAAATGTATAAACAGGTACCTTCAACTCAGCACCAAGACTGCATGCGGGGCTGCACATGTCTTCACGGGGTTCATAGTTCAGCATTTCATGGTTGGTATACCGGCTCTTGCTTTTTTTGATGGGATAAAGATGACAGGAAATAGGCTTTTTCCACTTGATCTGGCCTTTGTTGTAGGCCTCTTCGAAAACACATTTGATGATCCCTTGCTGGTCGCGCACCCCATAGGTACAAATCTTGTTGTCAACAGTTGGGGTCACCCATCCAAACTCACGGTCGTAGCGATAGAGTCCGTTTTTTTCCACTTCTTTGATACCGTCTTTGGACATCAGTGGCTTGACAATTTCATAGCTCTTGTTTACCTCGTCCAATTCCTGATCTGTCAGTGGAGCACCCGCATCCCCATCCTCACAACAGCCACCCTTGCATTTAGTGAGATTGCAAACAAACTGCGCTTCAACAATATCATCGCTGACCAAAATATCATCAATAACAATCAAAGTGAAAAGTTTATGCAAAAATAAGGGTTAATCAGTCGACCCAAAGAGCATGTTTTGCACAATGATCAAAGGCTCATCATTTCCTTGAACCTTACCGCCTGACGCCTGGAGACCTCAATCTTTTCTCCACCGTTGATTTCAAGCAACAACCCGCCATTGAAAAACGGCTCAACCTTTTCAATCATGCGCAGGTTGACAATATGCTTGCGATTGGCCCTGAAAAAGGTTCTTGGGTCAAGCCTTTCCTCCAGGGAATTCAGTGATTTAAGGATCAAAGGCTTGTTCGGCCCAAAGAATACCCTTGCATAATTGCCAACAGATTCAAACAAACGGATTTCTGCCAGTTTCACAAACCAGCATTTTTCACCGTCTTTGACAAAAACCTGATCAGATTCTGAAAGGGATATCCTGAGTTCGGATCTGTTTTCTGAAAACATCATCTCCTTTTCATCGATGGCTAAAAATTTTTGAACAGCATCTGATAGGCGCTTGGGATCAATGGGCTTCAAAAGATAATCCAGGGCATTGACTTCAAATGCACGGATGGCATATTCATCATAAGCGGTGGTAAAAATGACCGTTGGCAGCTTTTCCAATTCCTGCAAAAGATCAAATCCCGTTTTGACGGGCATCTGAACATCCAATAAGATCAGGTCAGGATTCAACTCGCTGATCAGGCGCAAGCCTTCATCCGCATTGGCAGCCTCTCCGATAATCTCTATTTCAGGATGAAGGGCAAGCATTTTCTTCAGTTCAATTCTTGCCAGTCTTTCATCGTCAATAATGATGGCGTTTTTTTTCATACTGTTCCTTTTAAGAAAGAGGAATATTCACTTTTGCCTCAACCATGTCTTGGTTCAGCTGCTTGATGGAAAAACTTGCTGATTCACCAAAAATCAACTGTAGCCTGTTGGATGTGCTTTGCAAGCCAAAGCCCTCATGATCCTGTTTTATTTCCAGCAGGCCGGAATTGATGACAGACAATACAAGTTGCCCATGGGCTTCATTGGCGAGGATAGAAATTTCCCCCTTGTGCACGGTTTTTCCGATGCCGTGTTTGATGGCATTCTCCACCAATGTCTGCAGCATCATGGGGGGAACCTGATGATCCAATGTGTCTTCCTCTATTCCATAATGTACATGTAACCTGTCTTCAAACCTGATCAACTCCAAGGCAAGATAATCTTTCACAATGTTCAACTCCTGCTCCAGTGTAATGGTTTCATGTTGATCGGATGACATGCTGGAACGAAGGATATTGCTCAATGCTGTAACAGCCTCTCTGGCCCGGTTGGGATTTTCATCGATCAATGCCCTGATGCTGTTCATCGCATTGAAAATAAAATGTGGATTGATATGGGATTTGATGGTCTTGAGTTCCAGAGACTTTACCAAGGCCTCCAGTTTCAAGTTATCGAGTTGGTTTTTTCTTGACTCTGCCACATAATGGTAAATGAAATAAATACAATTCCAGATGAAAAGATAGATGAAGGAGGAAAAAACATTGCTGCTGATTTTCTGGGAAATGGCCCATTTGGCCTCTTCCTTGTATTCAAGCCTGGCCAACATACTCAAATAGGTTTCCCCTATACCCACAGCGGTAGCAAATACAATTGAGATTAGAATAAAGCCAATCAACTGGTAATTGATGTTGCGCTGCAGGAGTTTCAGCCATTTGATGGTCATTCGCATAAAATGGGACATCAGCAGGCCAATGGCTACATAGACACCCAGGCGACCAATGAACTGGGCATCAAAAAGCTTATAAGTAAAAGCAAAGAAAATATTGATGCCGGCAAACATCATCCAGCCCAAAAATTGAAAAAGCCAGTATTTTGATATGTTCTGGAGATATAGCGCCATGCATTTCAAAGCTATACATTCGAGCAGGAAAGGAAAAATGGTTTTTTACAGAAGGTTTTTCAGGCCGGATGACTGGTAAAATGCAATATTGTAAGGGTTCTATATAATTTATTCATAAAAACTGCGTTATAGGCTATGTAAATCCTATCCCAATGAAACCCCTTGTAAAGAGGATACCCCTTTATGCCTATATGTGCCTGGCGATTTTTCTCCTGCCGGCAGCCTCCAATGCACAGGGCAGATTGGTCATCAACGAATTCATGGCCTGGCCAGGTGAAAGTTGCCCAACTAATGCTGAATTCATCGAACTAAAAAACATGGGGCCTGGCCCAATGAATATCGGTTGCCATGTGATCACCGATGGCGATTTTTCCATTACTATTCCTGCCAATACCTTCCTGAAACCGGGAGAATTCTATGTATTGGGTGGACAAGACATCATCAATGCTCCCTGCGCCAATTTATCAAAAAATATTACAGTTAACCTCAATTGGAACACATGCAACTGTACCAGTGGTTCCATTGCAACTGAAGCGGAAGGGCTACTCACTGATGGTGGAGCTGCGGGAGAACAACTTGTATTGTTCAACCCATCAGGCACTATCATTGATGCTGTTGTCAGGGAAATCAACAAAATAGAAACTTCCAGTTCAATCACATCCAGAAGTACAACAGGATGTACAGGGTTTAGTTTTGACCTCGATAATTTGAGCATCATCTATGAAGAAATCGGTGAATCTCAGGGAAGGGCAAACAGCTTTGCCAGAAAAATGGATGGCGATTGCAAATGGGTAAAGGAAACCCAGCAAAATGCCGGCGCCACCAACAATGCTGCAGGAGAGGCTGCAACTCTCACCATGACCCAGACCTATACCATGAACCAGAATTGTAATGGAGGGAATGCAACATTTACTGTAACCAATACCAGTCCGACACCCGCTTCATTTTTCCCCTTTACCTACATTCTTGGGTATGACAACAATGGAAATGGAGTATTTGAAAGCGGTGATTTCTATACCAATGGAACAGATGCGACAGCGCCTTCTGTAGAGTTGACGGGGCTGGGCCTTGGATCTTACAATATTATCCTGGAGCCAGCCAGTGGATGCAACCAGAAATTCTTCACCTTTGATATTGGCCCCTGCGCCACCATGCCCATCAAACTCAAGCAATTCAAAGGTTCCAATGCTGGCAAACTGAACAGGTTCAACATCGACATTGAAACCGATGCAGACATGAAAATACTGGCCCTGGAATCCAGCCTTGATGGCAAGAAGTTTTATAAAGTCGCTGACATCCCTTTTGCCGATCGCATGGGCTTACAAAACATTGTCTTCTCCAGCGAAGCGGGAGCAGAAAGCTATTTTAGGTTGGCCATGACGGATGACAACAACAAAACCAGCTATTCCAACATTGTGAATTTGGTCAAGTCTTCCAACAATAACCAAATTGTCAGCATAGCGCCCAATCCATTCACCGATTTTCTTGGCCTGAGCCACTATACTACAAAAGAGGATGTTTTGATGATCAACATCATTTCTGCGGCAGGCCAGGTAGTATTGGCAGATCGATACGCATTAAAAGTGGGTCAAAACAACCTTCGGTTGTTGACCAGCAATCTTGCCAAAGGCCTTTACCTGGTATCCCTTAAGAAAATAAGCACTGGTGAAAGCCAGATAACAAGAGTACTCAAAAATTGATCCGTACCCCATAAAGAAAAGAAGGCCTCATTTTGAGGTCTTTTTTGTTTTATACCAAAGCCGTCTCATGAAGATAAGTTGACACAAAAGTTGGCTTATTATGTTTAACTTTATAATACCCAAACAGCCAGATGCCGCGAACAAATGGCAGAGGACCTTGTTTATAGGAATAGATTCTAATTGCGTTCAATATGACACAAATCGAAGCCGGTGCATTGCTCAAAGAAATCAACTCCCCCGACGACCTTAAAAAGCTCGGCAAGGAAGAACTCTACAAAGTTTGTGATGAACTCAGGCAATATATTGTTGATGTGGTCAGTGTGCATGGCGGTCATTTTGCAGCAAGCCTCGGCGTGGTTGAACTTTCTGTAGCCCTGCACTATGTTTACAATACACCCTATGATCAATTGGTCTGGGACGTAGGCCATCAGGCCTATGGACATAAAATATTGACTGGCAGAAGGGATAATTTCCATACCAACAGAAAATATGGCGGACTCAGTGGATTCCCCAAAAGGACTGAAAGCCCCTATGATGCCTTTGGCGTCGGACATTCATCCACTTCCATTTCTGCAGCACTGGGGATGGCCATTGCAGCAAAATACAATGGAGAAAAAGACCGAAAATCAGTAGCGGTTATTGGAGATGGTTCAATGACAGCGGGAATGGCCTTCGAAGCCATGAACCATGCTGGCGTAACCGATGCCGACATGCTGGTGATCCTGAATGACAATTGCATGAGCATTGACCCCAATGTGGGATCTCTGAGAGAATACCTTACAGACATCACCACCTCACATACCTACAACAAGCTGAAGGATGATATCTGGAATACCCTTGGAAAACTTCCTATTGGAGGAAATTTCAGCAGGGAAATGGCCAGTAAACTTGAGCATAGCATCAAGGGCTTCATCAACAAAAGAAGCAACCTGTTCGAGTCCATGAACATGCGGTATTTCGGACCGATTGATGGACACAACATCACCAAACTGGTTGATACGCTGAAAGACTTGAGGGATATACCAGGCCCCAAGTTGCTCCACATCATAACCACCAAAGGAAAGGGATATGCACTGGCCGAGAAGGACCAGACCAAATGGCATGCCCCTGGATTATTTGATAAAGTGACTGGTGAGATTTTCAAAAAAACGTTTGAAACACCCCAGCCTCCGAAATACCAGGATGTATTTGGCAAGACCATTGTTGAACTTGCTGAAAAGAACAAGAAGATTTTTGGCATTACTCCTGCAATGCCTTCTGGTTCATCCCTCAAGTTCATGATGGATGAAATGCCAGACAGGGCCTTTGATGTAGGCATATGTGAACAGCATGCTGTTACATTGAGTGCAGGAATGGCAACACAGGGATTGAAAGTCTTTTGCAACATCTATTCCTCCTTCATGCAACGCGCCTATGATCAGGTAGTGCATGATGTAGCCATCCAAAAACTGCCGGTAGTATTTTGCCTGGACCGTGCAGGTCTTGTTGGTGATGACGGACCCACGCACCACGGCGTATATGATATTCCTTACATGCGCTGTATCCCCAACATGATTGTATCTGCACCCATGAATGAGGCAGAGCTGAGGGATCTTATGTATACGGCACAGCTTGACTCAATAAATTTACCTTTTGTCATTCGTTACCCCAGAGGCGAGGGCATGATGCC
>JAJTFY010000056.1 GCA_021299175.1 Chitinophagaceae bacterium | reverse complement strand
CCAGGTGCTGAACGAAGAATGCCGAGCCCTTCAGCACCCGTTTTAAGGATGACTTCTGAAAAATAGGGAAGCAGGGCGGTGGCGCCACCGAAAAAGACCGCAAACAGGTCGAGGCTCAATACTCCCAGTATTTCTTTTGCATTCCAGACAAACCGAAATCCTTCCTGGATACTTTTCAGCATGGGTTCTCGTGGAATGGCGAAAGTGGGTGGTTTGGGTCCAATCAAAAATAGAATGGCGATGGAAAGTGAAAGGAGTACCACCATCAGTGAAAAGGTGAAAGTGATTCCCATTGCGCCATAAAGGATTCCGCCAATTGCCGGACCGCCTACTCCTGCGATTTGCCATGAACTGCTGTGCCAGCTGATGGCGTTGGGTAGTTCTTTTTTCGGAACCAGGCTGCTCACCAGGGCAAATGAGGTGGGTCCACTGAATGCCCTTGCTATACCGGTGCAGAAAGCAATCAGGTAGATATTGATCAGGATGGTCGTTTGGCTGAACCGAATTGATGCATGTTCACTGGTAATGTAGGTGAAAAGGATGGTCAGCAGCAGGTTTCCTGCAATGCTCAGGTGCAGCAATTTTTTCTTGTCTGTTCTGTCGATGATGTAGCCGGAGTAAATGGCCATGATCACAGCAGGAACAAATTCGACCAGCCCTATCAAACCTATGGTGAAAGGGTCTTTGGTTATTTCGAAAACCTTCCAGCTGATCAGGGTGGCCTGCATGGTCAATACCAGGATAAAGAAAAACCTGGCCAGGAGATAACTCCTGAATTCCGTATAGAGCAGGGCACCAAAACTATGGTGTTTCAAAAACTTGAACATCCCTGCAAATTTCGGTTATTGTCGCTGACCTTGATCAGGGAAGGGAAATAAAATGTTGCCCATCATCATATTCTTTTTCAAGCGCATCCAGGATGGTGTCAAGGTGCATTGGGTTGCCGATGAAATCGGCATTGCTGGTATCAACGAACAGCGTTTTCATGTTGTGCTGTTTGATGTAATGCGTATAGGTTTGCTGGATATTGTAGAGATAATCGTTTTGGATATTCTGCTCGTATGGCCGGTTCCTTTTCTTGATGTTTTCCTGCAATTTGCTCACTGGTGAGTGCAGGTAGATGAGCAGTTCAGGTTGTATCATTTGATGGTGCATGATGTCAAACAACCTTTGGTATAGCCTGAACTCATCATCCGGAAGATTTACTTTGGCAAACAGCAGGCATTTGGTAAAAAGGTAATCGGAGATGGTGAGGGTTCTGAACAGGTCTTGTTGCCCAACCAGGTCTTTTTGTTGTTTGTATCGTTCTGCCATGAAGAAAAGCTCAACGGAAAATGCATATTGGGCAGGATTGTCGTAGAACTTGGCCAGAAACGGATTGTCGGCGAACTCCTCAAGGATGAGCCTGGCGTTTAGGCGCTCTGCGAGCAGGTTGGCCAGCGTTGTTTTCCCGGCTCCTATATTTCCTTCAATGGTGATGAATCTGTACTTCATTGGTTCAAACTTAGGCAAGCATCCACAAATCAGCGCGCATTGTTTTGCACATCGGTTGAAAATTCTTTTACATCAAGACTGTCTGGGCATGCCTCTAGAAGTTCCTGTATGCTTTTGTTGTGTACCGGATCTATTTTTGATGGATTCAATTCTAACAGGGGTATGAGGGCGAACTTTCTCATGTAAATTCTCGGATGAGGAATGATCAGGTCTGGCAGTTCAACCACAACATTTTCGTAGTAAAGTATATCAATATCAATATTTCTTTCTCCATTTCTTTCCCTGCGGGATCTTCCCATTTGTTGTTCAATCTCCAAAATGACAGCCATGAGGGCTGCTGGTTCCATTTCCGTATGAAGAATCAAAACCTGATTCAGGAAGGCCGGCTGGTCTTCTTTGCCCCATGCTGCCGTCTCATACACTGCAGAGCTTCTGTAAATGGGGCCGCATTTCTGGGAAATCAGCCTGCTGGCTTCTCCTAAAAAGTAGAAACGGTCTCCAATATTGCCACCTATCAGTAAATACACTTCTTTCATAAATAGATCCCGCTTCGGCGGGTAAAGTTCTTTAATTTCGTCTTCTAAACCCATTTGCAGTGAAAAGTTTTTTCAAAAGTTTTTTTGCATCCTTGCTAGCACTGATCATTTTCTTTGGCCTGGTATTCCTGTTGTTCTTTGGGATTGCAGGCGCTTTTATTGCATCCGAAAAAGTATCGGTTGAAGGAAAATCAGTGTTGGTGATTGATCTTTCAAAAGCATACAACGACAGGACTATGGAAGATCCCATTGCTGAGATTGTCGGAGATGATCTTCAGCCAGATTTGAACACCGCCATCAAATTGATTGAAAATGCCTCAAAAGATTCATCCATCCGAGGCGTATATCTTTTATCCAAAGACAATGCCAATGGATTTGCAGGATCTTCAGAGTTGCGAAAGGCTTTGATGTCATTCAAGACGACTGGTAAATTCATCATAGGCTATGGCGATTATATTTCTCAAAAGGCATACTATGTGTCAAGTGTGGCCAACAAAGTCTATTGCCATCCCAAGGGTATGTTTGAATGGCAGGGCATGTCCGTGGAATATACATTCTTCAAAAACCTGATTGACAAACTAGAGATCAAGCCACAGATTTTCTATGCAGGAAAGTTCAAAAGTGCAACGGAGCCATTCAGGACAACTTCCATGTCGGACGCCAACAAAGAACAGACCAGTGTATGGTTGAATGATATTTATGATGAGATGATTGATGTAGTTGCAACATCAAGAAATAAAAATACTGATTCGCTGAGATCCTATGCCAATCGATTCACATTGGATAAACCTGAGAAAGCAGTTGCTGCTGGCTTATTGGATGGATTGAAATATGATGATCAGGTGAGGGAGGAAATCAGGCAACGGTTGAAAATTGGAAAAACAGATAAGATTAATTTTATCAGCCTTGCAAAATATTCAAAAGCTGTCAATGTTGCAGGGGCTTATTCCAAAGACAAGATTGCATTGGTATTGGCAGAGGGAGAAATTGTTTACGGAAAGGGCTCTCCGGACCAGATCGGTTCAGATGAATACCTGGCCTTGCTTCGAAAGCTGCGCACGGACAAATCAGTCAAGGCCATCGTGCTGAGGGTAAATTCTCCGGGCGGCAGCAGCCTGGCCAGTGAGATCATCTGGAGGGAGTTGGAACTCATCCGCAAGGAGGGCAAAAAAATAGTTGTTTCCATGGGCGATGTTGCTGCGAGCGGGGGGTACTATATTGCTTGTAATGCTGATAAAATCATGGTGCAGCCCAATACCATTACAGGTTCTATCGGAGTGTTTTCCATTGTTCCGGATTTTTCAAGTTTCATGAACAATAAACTGGGCATTAGTTTCGACCGTGTAAAGACCAGTGAATATGCAGACATGCCATCTGTTACAAGACCCCTGACGGAGAATGAAAAGCAATTCATTCAGGGTCAGGTAGACCAGATTTATCTTGATTTCAAAACCAGGGTTGCTGAAGGCCGCAAAAAGGATATCAACTACATTGATAGCATCGCCCAAGGAAGGGTGTGGACCGGCACCAGGGCTATCCAGCTGGGATTGGCAGATAAGATTGGAGGGCTGGAAGAGGCCATTGCAGAGGCGGCAAAAATGGCTGGCATCAAGGAATACAAGGTCCGAAAATACCCCGAACCTACATCCATCCTTGAATATTTTATGGACAAGGGAAGTAGCGACCTCACCACGTCAACCCTGCAAAAGGAACTAGGTGTAGAAGAATACCAGCTCTTCAAGCGCATCAAAGCAATGAAGGCAGAAACTGGAGAAATCAAGAGCCAGCTTCCATTTGAATTCATCATCAAGTGATGTTAATTTTACCAAAACTGAGAAATGGAGCACATGAACAATTCTAAAGGGAAATACAACCAGTGGAGGGCCATGCTGGCCATTGCGAAAGCCAGCCTGAAGTCAATTTTCAGAAGCCCCTCTGCCGTGATCTTCAGTTTTCTTTTTCCCATCATCTTCATTTTGGTATTTGGATTTCTTAGTTCAACCACACCGGTCATCAGGGTTACCTTCGATCCTGCATCTTCCAACAAAAACGAGTTATACACAAAGCTGATTGAAAAATCCAACCTCAAAGTCATAACCCAGCCAATGCTGATATCGCGGCAAGAATTAGAGAAAGGGCATATTACCGCCATCATCAACATCAAGCAGATCAATCCTGCCGCCTATCCGAAATATGCCGTTGAGATCACTACTTCTACAGCAGCAGCTGATAGGATTGGTTTGCTGCAATCCATCATACAGCAGGCCATCGCAGAGTTGGATCTTGTCAATTTTCCACAGAGACCCAGCTATGCTTACATGCAAAAGGAAACCCTGCCCGGGCGGGAATACCGCACCATCGATTTCATTCTGCCTGGCCAACTTGGTTTTTCCTTATTGAGTGCCGGGGTATTTGGTGTAGCCTTCATTTTCTTCAACCTTCGGCAAACACTGGTGCTCAAACGATTTTTTGCAACGCCCATCAAAAGAACCTACATCGTTTTTGGTGAAGGGCTTGGAAGGATAGCGTTTCAGATGATCACGGCAGTGGTCATCCTTTCCATTGGTCATTTTGCTTTCAAGTTTACCCTAGTGAATGGAATGGTTACATTTATTGAGTTGATGGTATTGAGTCTGATAGGCTTGATTGTATTCATGGGATTTGGTTTCATTGTGAGTGGATTGGCCAGCAGTGAAAGCACCATTCCTCCTTTTGCGAATCTTGTAACGCTTCCTCAGTTTCTCCTGGCAGGTACATTTTTCCCCGTAGAAAATTTTCCTACATGGCTTCAGCCCTTGTGCAGGATTCTTCCACTGACACACCTGAACCAGGCCATGCGCAATGTTGCCTTTGAGGGTGCCCATTTGAATGACTGTTGGCCACAGTTGCAGTACTTGCTTATCTGGGGTATCGTGGTGTATGCAGCAGCGATCAAGGTGTTCAAGTGGGAATAAGCTGATCTTGAAAAATTAAAGCCTTTTTTTACCGAACAAGCCAAGGTTTCTTTGCATCCCTTCCCATTTTGTCCTTTTGATGGGAGAGTCTTTGAACAGTTTGTTGAAAGATGATTTATCGAGTGATAGCCAGTCCTTGATGGAGAATGCAAGGACCTCATCCAGTGGCTCCAATTCGGCATGTTGATTGGGTTTGCTGAACCTGTTCCAAGGGCAAACATCCTGACAAATATCACAACCAAAAACCCAATCATTGGCTTTCTGTTGCAGCTGCTCCGGAAGGCTGGCTGCTTTCAGTTCAATGGTAAAATAGGAGATACATTGCGCCGCATTCAAGGTTTTGTTTGGAAGAATGGCGGCTGTGGGGCATGCGTCAATGCATTTGGTACAGGAGCCACAGTAGTCCTGTTGATAGGGAAGGTCTGGTGCCAATACAAGGTCCGTAATCAGGGTTGCAAGGAAAAAAAAAGACCCTTTTTTCTTGTTGATCAGGTTGCCGTTTTTACCAATCCATCCCAATCCACTTTGTATGGCCCAGCTTCTTTCCAGCACAGGTGCAGAATCCACAAATCCACGGCCTTCAACCTGACCAAGCTTTTCCCTGATACGGAAGAGAAACTCATGCAGTTTCTCGCGGATCACCAAATGATAATCTTTGCCGTATGCGTATTTGGCAATTTTGGGTAGTCCCTCAGCCTGTTGTTGTTCAGGAAAATAATTGAAGACCAGGGTGATGACAGATTGCGCACCAGGAACCAATTTGGTGGGATCAGTCCTCAGTTCAAAATGGTTTTCCATGTACTTCATTTCCCCATGCAGCCCTTTGTTGAGCCAGTTTTCCAACCGGCGGGCATCTTCATCAAGGCGCATGGCTTTGGCAATACCACAATCATCAAATCCCATTGCAGCGGCAATGCTTTTGATGATGTCGGCACTTTCTTTGGGTGAAATCATGGAGGAGATCCTTATTGGTCGATCGCTGAATCAGCGGCTTCTTTGATTTGAATCGAAAGTTCTTTTTTCTGGCCTGTGATCAGCTCTTTTGAAAATACGATTCCAACATAGTTTCTTTTGGTATCGATCCATGGCCAGGTTCCCAGCAGACCTGGGCATGAAAATACAAATCCTTTTTCTGCATCATCCCTTTCCTGTACCCAGCTCCCCAATGCGTATTTGAATCCCGTTGCCAATGCTGGCGTGTAACGCACCCTGAGTTCGGGAAATTGGATGGTCAGCATCTCTTGCACTGCTTTTTCACTGAGGATGCGCTTGTTGTTGAAGCTGCCTTTGTTGAGCAACATTTGCATGAAGTTGAGGTAGTCAAATGCAGAGCAGACGGCACCTCCGGAAGGATTGGGAGCATTGCCATTTTCATTGTAGAACGTAGCCGTACGCATGCCCATGGGGCGAAACAGTTTTTCAGTGATTACCCTGTCAAAAGTTTTTTTTGTGACCACCTCAATCACCCTTCCTGCGATATTGATGCCAACTCCACCGTAGGCAAATGCCTCACCGGGGTTGTCCACGATGAGTTTTTTAGCAGCATAATTGTTCACCTCTTCTTCCAGGCTGGCAAATTTTGTTTTTTGTGCCATCTTCAAAATGCCCGCAGCCTCAGTATCAAGACCGGATGTATGGGAAAGACAATGCCTCAGGGTAATGTATCCCTTCATGTATTTGGCAAATTCGGGAATGTATTTGGTCACAGGATCATCAAGGTTGATTTTACCCTCATCCACCAAAATCATGACCATGGCGGTGGTGAGCCATTTGCTTGAACTGGCAATGGGGCCAGGGGTTTTAAGCTTGAACTCTTCCGACTCCTTCAGGAAAATGTTTTTTCCTGCTTTTTGAACAACCACCACATACTCCTTGCCCAGGATCTTCTCATTCCGTTTTATTATTGCATTCAATCCGCTGAAGTCTGTTTGGCCCTGGCTGGACTGCAAGAATAGCAGGAAAATCAGTGCCAGACTGCATTTGCGACATGTTTTATTGAAAAAAGCTGTCATAATTACCTGTTTTTATATGTGGTGAATGATTTGACGTTAACATTAAAATCCTAGATCATGAATTTAAACAACTTTACCATACAAGCATCAGAAGTGGTGCAATCTGCACAACAGGCGGCATTCAATGCTGGCAATCCAAATATTGAGACTGATCATCTGCTGCAAGGTTTATTGGATCAGAAAAACTCCCCTGTTGAATACCTGCTCAAAAAGAACAATGTATCCATTCAGGTCCTCCATACAAAGTTAAAGGAAGCATTGGCAAAATTGCCTACATCTCAAAATGAGCCGGGGCAAGCATTGAGCAGAGAGGCCAACAATGCTTTATTGTGTGCAGGATCGCTCCTGGGAAAGTTTGGAGATGAGTTTGTGACGCCTGAACACCTGATGCTGGCCTTGCTGACCGGAAATGATCCTGTTGCCAAAATGCTGAAGGAAGCAGGCCTTACAGAATCAGGTTTGATGCAAGCCATCAAGGAACTCAGGAAAGGTGAAAAGGTAAAAAGCCAGACCCAGGAAACGCAATACAATGCACTGAACAAATATGCCAAAAACTTGATTGAGATGGCCCGCCAAGGCAAGCTGGATCCTGTGATTGGCAGGGATGAAGAGATCAGAAGAACCCTTCACATCCTCACCAGGCGATCAAAAAACAATCCGATACTTGTGGGTGAGCCCGGAGTTGGAAAGACGGCCATTGCAGAAGGATTGGCCATGAGGATTGTCAATGGCGATGTACCCGATAACCTGAAAAACAAATTGATCTATGCACTCGACATGGGTCAGTTGATTGCAGGGGCGAAATACAAAGGAGAGTTTGAGGAAAGGCTGAAAGGTGTTGTAAAGGAAGTGGCCAACAGCGATGGTGAGATCCTGTTGTTCATCGATGAAATCCATACACTCGTCGGTGCCGGGGGTGGTGATGGAGCCATGGATGCAGCTAATATTCTTAAACCCGCGCTGGCAAGGGGAGAACTCAGGGCCATTGGCGCTACCACCCTCAATGAATACCAGAAGTATTTTGAGAAGGACAAGGCCCTGGAAAGAAGGTTCCAGAAAGTGATGATTGAGGAGCCCAGTGTTGAAGATGCCGTTTCCATTTTGCGAGGCCTGAAGGACAGGTATGAAACCCACCACCATGTACGCATCAAGGACGAAGCGATCATTGCTGCAGTAGAACTGTCCAACAGGTACATTACAGCCCGTTTCTTGCCAGACAAGGCCATTGACCTGATCGACGAAAGCGCGGCCAAGCTGAGGCTTGAAATGAATTCAATGCCAGAAGAGCTGGACAAGCTGGAGCGCCAGATCAGGCAGCTTGAAATTGAAAGGGAGGCCATTAAAAGAGAGGATGATGAAGTCAAGATGAAAGAGCTCAATACCGATCTGGCCAATCTTGCCGTTGAAAGGGATACACTCAAGGCGAAATGGAAGGAAGAAAAAGAGCTGGTGGAAAAAGTACAGACTGCGAAAGCTGAAATTGAAAGACTTAAGCTCCAGGCAGAAAAAGCAGAACGTGAGGGTGATTATGGAACAGTGGCTGAGATCCGCTATGGCAAAGTGAAACAGAAGGAAGAAGAGATTGTTGAACTCAGCGAGGAGCTGGCGAAAACTGGAGAAAAAAGGTTGTTGAAAGAAGAGGTGGATGCAGAAGACATCGCCCAAAATGTTGCGAAAGCAACCGGGATACCCGTGGCAAAAATGATGCAGGGCGATCGTGAAAAACTGTTGCAGTTGGAAGAGCATTTGCATGAACGGGTGGTTGGTCAGGAAGAGGCCATCACCGCTGTCGCAGATGCCATACGAAGAAGCCGGGCAGGCTTGCAGGATCCACGCAGACCCATTGGTTCATTTATCTTCCTGGGAACAACGGGTGTGGGCAAAACTGAACTTGCCAAAACCCTTGCGGAATACCTGTTTGACGATGAGAGCATGATGACCCGCATAGACATGAGTGAATACCAGGAAAAACATACCGTATCCAGGTTGGTGGGAGCCCCTCCGGGTTATGTTGGATATGATGAGGGCGGTCAGTTGACAGAGTCAGTCAGAAGAAAGCCTTACAGTGTTGTGCTCTTGGATGAAATTGAGAAAGCACATCCTGATGTTTGGAATGTCCTTTTACAAGTGTTGGATGATGGAAGATTGACAGACAACAAAGGACGTGTAGTCAATTTTAAAAACACCATCATCATCATGACCAGCAATATAGGCAGTCATCTTATCCAGGATGCCTATGACAAGGCAATTCCTGACGAAATGGAAAAGGCTGCAGAGCGCGCAAGGACTGAGGTCATGAATTTACTCCGTCAAACCATCCGACCTGAATTTTTGAACAGGGTAGATGAGATCATCATGTTCCAACCATTGAACAGAAAAGAGGTAAGGAAGATCATTGAAATACAACTGAAAGGACTCCAACATTTGGTCAAGGATACGGGGATTGAACTGCATTTCACTCCTTATGCGCTGGATTTCCTTGCCGAAAATGGCTACGATCCACAATTTGGTGCAAGACCTCTGAAGCGCTTGATTCAAAAAGAGATCGTCAACCAATTGTCCAAGCGGATATTGGCGGGAGATATAGACAAATCAAAACCTGTCTTTGTGGATGTATTTGATGGCGTCGTTGTATTCAGGAACGAAAAAGCCCAGCAAGTTGTTTGAAAATAAAAAGCAATCTGAAAAAGGGGTTCAATGATTTATTGAGCCCTTTTTTCAATTTTAATACCACCCGCCGGTCTTGGCGCCGCTGGAGGAGCTTGAGGCCTGGGCTTATTCCCATTGGGTTTTGGCATGTCTTTTTTTTGACCCCTGTTTCTGGAGGATGAAACCTCGTAAGCAGGGCCTTTGCCCAATGCTGCAGGCAGTTCAACTTTGTCCACGATTTTTCCAATCAGCTTTTCAATGCGTTGGAATTTATGTTGATCTTCATTGTTTACAAATGTGATGGCTGCCCCTTTTGTCTCTGCTCTTGCCGTTCTTCCGATACGGTGCACATAGTCTTCACCATCTGAAGGTACATCGTAATTGATCACCAACTCAATGTTGTCAATATGGATGCCACGGCTGAGGATATCTGTTGCAATCAGGATAGGAAGCCTTTTGGAGGAAAATTCCAGTAATACATCCTCACGCTGGCTTTGGTCCAGATCAGACTGAATGTCTTTGGCATTGTATTTCATCCGCTGCAGCTGCGCAGCCAATTGTTTGACCGTTTGTTTTTTTGAACAAAAGATCAATACTGATTTGTATTCTTTTTTTTTTGAACAAAAGATCAATACTGATTTGTATTCTTTTTCAGCAAGGATGTGTTGGATGATGGGAATCTTCTGCGTATCGTAAACGATATAGGCCTGCTGCTTGATGGTTTCAGGTGGCTTGGACAAGGCAACACTGACCTCCACTGGCTCATGAAGGATGGATTTGGCCAACTGCAGGATCCTGGGGGGCATGGTGGCAGAAAACATCAGGGTCTGCCTTTTGACAGGCAAGAATGAAATGATTTTCATGATGTCATCATGAAACCCCATGTCAAGCATGCGGTCGGCTTCATCAAGAATCAGGTATTTGAGCTCCTTCATTTTTACATATCCCATGTTGAGGTGGGATATCAGCTTTCCTGGTGTGGCAACAACAATATCAACTCCTGTAGAAAGGGCCTGTTTTTCCCTTACAAAACTTCCTCCGTCTCCACCACCATAGATGGCGATGGAACTGATGGATGAAAAATAAGTTAATCCATCAAGGTGGCTGCTGATCTGAATGGCCAACTCCCTTGTAGGAACCATGATGAGTGCATGAACCTCGCTATCGGTATGCTCTTCAGACATGAGCTTGTGCAGAATGGGCAAAAGAAATGCTGCTGTTTTGCCCGTGCCTGTTTGTGCAGATGCGATGATGTCTTTTCCATCCATGATGACCGGGATGGCTTTTTCCTGTATAAGGGTGGCTTTTTTATAGCCACTGGATGCAATGCTTTCTGCAAGGGATTCGTGAAAATTAAAAGAAGAAAAGTCCAATCTGCGCTGATTTGTTGTTCCTACAAAGGTAGGCTAATTCACAGCTATGACAATTTTTAAGAAGCCCGTTGCATATTCTTTGCTAATTTTATACCACAATAAATTCCCATGAAATCACCTTGTAGCGCTCAGATATTGTTCAGCTTCAGCCTTTTTATCCTGATTTCCGGCTGTGGAAATGCTCAGTCAGATCCATCCGCTCAGGCAATGGTGAAGAAGACAGAAACGAAGGTCATGAAGCCTGATCCCAAGCCAGTGCTTGATTCTGTCGCATTCAAAAAGAAAATGATTGCCATGGCCAATGGCGACAGTTCGGCGAAGTGGAGATTCAAAGAGCATTATCCAAAGCCTGGTGCCATTCTTCCGATGAGCCGCATCATTGCGTATTATGGCAATTTATATTCCACCCGGATGGGTATTCTTGGAGAGCTCCCCAAACCACAAATGTTTGCCAAATTGAAGGGTGAGGTGGCCGCCTGGGAAAAAGCAGATCCAACAACACCTGTAGTTCCGGCCCTGCATTATATTGTAGCTACTGCTCAAAACGATCCAGGGGTTTCAGGAAAGTACAGGCTTAGGATGCCCAATGCCCAGATAGACAAGGTGATGGCCATGGCGGAAGAAATCAATGCTATCGTTTTTTTGGATATCCAGGTGGGCCTGAGTAACCTGAGGGAAGAAATCCCCGTTTTGGAAAAATACCTGAAACATCCGCGTGTACACCTTGGCATTGATCCTGAGTTTTCCATGAAAGGTGGTCAAAAACCAGGTTCGGTCATCGGGAGTTTTGATGCTGCAGATATCAACTTTGCCAGCCAGTACCTCGCTGACCTGGTATTGAAAAATAATCTTCCTCCAAAGGTATTGGTGATTCATCGTTTTACACAAGGGATGGTCAAAGACTACAAGGCTATTCGCATCCAACCTGAAGTTCAATTGGTGGTTGATATGGATGGATGGGGTGCTCCCGCAAGAAAGATCAATACCTATAAGCAATTCGTATTCGCAGAGCCCTTGCAGTTTACAGGTTTCAAATTGTTTTACAAGAATGATCTGAAAGAGCCGCCGCACCGCATGTTGACGCCAAAAGAACTGTTGGCATTGAAGCCTGCACCCATGTACATTCAATACCAGTAAAATCAGAAATCAGGGAAGTTTGCTGATGATCACATAGCCTGCCAGCATGAGGAGCAGCAGGGTAGTGATGAGTAAAATAATCCATAAAGGAAAAGAGATTGATTTCAATTTGATCTTCCTCCTTTTTCTGATTTTTTCCTGAATCATTCTGTTGAGCTGGTTGCTGATGATGGCTGCCTCTTTGCCATCCTTTAGTTGTTTCAGTCCTTCCATTGCGTCACCCAGCAGTTCATCCTCTGTCAACATTTCCTCCAATTCTCGTTTCTCTTCATCACCCAGGTCATTGTTGAGGTATTCCAGCACAACTGAATTGTCTGGAACTGGCTTGTTTTGCGGGATTGGAGGTTTATTGGTTGACATGTTTCCTGATTTTTTTTTCGAGAATAATTCTCAGGTTTCTTTTTCCATTTTGGATATGGCTTTTTACCTGTTGGAATGAAAAGCCAGTCTTTGTTTCAATGTCATGGTAGGATAATTTCTCCAGGTAAAACATCTGAACACAGGTCTTTTGTTCCTGGCTGAGCTCTTTCAATGCTTCATTGAGGTGAAGGGATTGCTTTTCCATCAACAATTCCTTCATCCTCAGCTCCTGGTCAGTCAGCAAGTCGGCACTGGTTTCATCAGGCAGCTCATCTGTGGTCCCAGGTTTTGAGGACCTGCTTCGCAGCTGCATCAGACAATGGTTTTTGGCTACACTGTAGATCCAGCTTTTGAAATATG
>JAJTFY010000003.1 GCA_021299175.1 Chitinophagaceae bacterium | reverse complement strand
ATAGCCATTGGGGCGCATCAGGGAATAAGCATGCATCAATCCAGATAGTTCATCAAAAGCATAAAGCATTTTGTCCATTCGGGTAACTGGCTCAACACCAAAATGAATGGGTCCATGGGAAGCAATGGCCCTGATGAGTTCAGGGTCAATATTTAACGATTCCAGGTGCTCGATGATTTTTTTGCAGTGTTGGTCTGGCCACTGATCCCAATCTGCGTCGTGCAATAAACCAGCCATTTTCCATCTCCAGGCATCGGAGTCATCAAGTCCCTCCGCATTTTTTGCCCATGCTCCCATCAAACCCCCTACCTGCAACATGTGCAATTTCAACCGTTCATTCAAAACCCATTCGTCCAGCAAGGCTGAAACCTGTTCTTCAGTGAGCACATTGCCTGCATTTTGAATGTCTCCGAATATTTGTCTTCCAAGGTGAAGTGACATAAAATTGAATTAAAAAAAAGAGTTTGTTTGGAGGAGGAAAGATATACACTAAAACTAATATTTCCGATATACTAATGCAGTAGACGCTCTATCACTAATGTTCCAACTTTCTTCCCTGCAACATTACCTGAATCCAGATCAAATCGGTAATGGATTCCTCCATATAGTCTTGAAATACTGGCTTCTTGAGCTGCCTGGCGGAAAGATTTGATCTCACGGTTGGCAATGCCAAATTCCAACAAGGAGGTATCAGTAAACGATAATTGATCACCATAAAAACGGGTCATGACCTCTGCAGCTGCAGCTGATATTGTAGAATGCCCGCTGGTATATGAAGGGAAAGGAGGTGTTTGAATGTAGGGATGCCAGTTGCCTGAAACCTTTTCATTGATGATTGTTTCAGGACGAACATAATTGCTTCTGTATTTTTCATCCCAACAGCTGATGAAGCCATCGAATATGGCAATCGCCGTATGGGTATAGGAGGCTACCGTAGTAGCAAAATCTGCCTTTGCCTTATGAGCAGCAATACCTACAATATTCATCCAATGTCCTGCGGGTGAAAATTTTTTCGTGGCAAATTGAACGTGACCAGATACATTCATCTTGAAGGGATTGTCGTCCCAAAAATCCGCAATATGCTTTTGCTCATTCGACAAGCCATCGACAGTAGTTTTGACTTCCATCATGCACTTGTAATATACGGCGTCAGGTTTAAGATCGAATACAGGCGGTCTCCCAGGCTTGCACTGTGATGCTGAATCTAATACAAAGGGCCTGATTTTTCGCCAATGCGGTTCAAGTCCTTGGGCGTACATAGGAGGTGTAGGCACCCATCTGCCTGCCGAATCATTCACTGAAAACCTTGATGCTCCACGTGTGGCCGCATAATGGTCGCCTTTGCTCCATCGCAATACTGCATCAGCTACTGCATCTGCAAACTTGAGGCTTTCCTTTCGAACCGATCCTGATACGCCCATGCTGTCTGCCATCTTTAACAGTTGGTCATGATACTGCATCAGACTTCCTTCGGGAAAAGTAACTGCATTGCCCACTTTGGTAAAGGCAAGTAAAGCAGAAAGATGAAAATCAATCATTGCATCCTTTTCCGGTGAAGGCATGACAGGCATATGTTTGATGCGTCCAGACAATGATTTCAATGAGTTATCTCCTGCCGCCATACATTCATAAGCAGCAAGATTGGCATAGGCATAATTTCGTGCAGCAATCATGGGCGGAAAATTATTTTCCAATACCACTTTGTTGAGCTGTTTCACCGTCTTATTGTACAAAACAGGATCAATGAATGGACTAGTATATTGATCGGACTCATGGCAGGAATGCAACAAAAGGATTGCCATTGCAAAAAAAGAAACGCGCATAAATTGGAGGTGAAGTGACATAAAATTGAATTTAAAAAAAGAGAGAAGTTTTAGGCTTCTCTCTTTTGATGTTTGCTTTTATTTTATTGATGTGCTTTGTCGGCCTCATCATATTTTTTTTGATAGAACTCCGCCTTTGTTTTGTCCTTTTTCTTTTCGTAGCAATAGTTTAATAATGAACAAGCAGACTTGAAATTGGAACGCTCTCCTACCTTTAATTTTCCCATGCCATCGTAATGACCAAAAACTTTTTCCAATTGTGGGATGGTTTTATCTACCATATCATTGATCAAAGCTGCATAATCTGCTTTTTTCTTAACGGCTTCAGGTGTGGTTCCTTTTACTTTATAAGAATCTTCTTCAATGAAAAGCATTTGGTTGTAAAAATGCTTGCCCAAGGACAACATGGTTTCGTAAGAGTCCGGTTTCAAGCCCAAGGCCTTGTTGTAAAGCCCTTCAATTTTGCTGCATCTTTCAGTGTAATCAGCGGGCCTTTTTGAGGCCTCAGAAACATGGGTTTCGCCAAACAACTCGCCTGCATAATCAAATGTCAGGTCAAAAGACTCAGGATTGATGGCCAATAATTGTTCAAATTTCTTCAGGAGAAAAGCCATATCATTTTTGTCTCGGGCTTGGTCAATTGCCAATAAAGGAAGATAGTCATCCTTGGGGAAGATTTTTAAGCCAGCATCAATGTACTTGTTCATATTGGCTTCATCCTTTTTGTCAAAATAGTGTTTGGCAAGATAACGGTATGGTGTAGCCATATCCGAATTACCGCCAACATTGGCGTCAGCCAGTTTGGCGAAAAAGGCAATGGCCTGGTCTTCTTTCTTTGCATTGAGTGCAGACAATCCCATGTAATAGGTAAGCGTGGTATCCAGTTTATATAGACCCCATCCTTGGGCAAAGATATAATCTCCAATTACTCCTGTATTTTTGAAAGTGCCCAATGCCTCTTCAAATTTTGAAGCATTGTAGTATGCTGCACCCTCTTCAAATCCGCTGGAGTAAAGATCAAACACTGGCTTATAATTGTCCACAGTCAGGTAAAGGGTGGATTGGTTTTTGTCAATCTCCAGTGCTTTTTTAAATGCATCCAAGGCAAGCATTCTTGCTTCAGGCATGGTTGCACGCTCGGCAGCATTCATTGAAATGGCACTGAGAACTTTCCCTTTGAGGTAGTAGATTTCCGGATTTTTTTGGTTCTTAGGATTGGTCAATAAAGTTTCAATGGCTGTTTTTGCCTCTGCAATTTTATTGGCTGCAATGGATTCCTTGATCTTGTTGAGATTTTGGCCGCTGACAGTCATCAAACCGGACGCTGCCAAAAGGGTAAAAATGATCCTTTTCATTGTTTGGTATTTAATGATTTAATTATCGTTGTTTTCTTCAGGACCTTGCTCGTTATCAGCACTTTCTGGTGTTGATTCATCTGCAGCAGGTGCATTAGTAGAGGCATCAGCAACAATTGTTTCAATACCTTCTGCTTCAGGTTGTTCACTCACTTCATCCAAATTGGTGATGGCAGCTATTTCATCTTCATCATCCAACCTGATCAGTTTAACTCCCTGTGTAGCCCTTCCCTGTTCACTGATCTGAGCAATACTGGTTCTGATGGTGATGCCTGATACACAGGTTATCATCAGATCTTCTTTCTCAGATACGTCCAAAATGCCTACCAATTTACCGGTTTTTTCTGTAACGCTAATGGTTTTAACACCTTTTCCACCCCTGTTGGTAACGCGGTATTCATCTACGGCCGTTCTTTTTCCGTATCCTTTTTCAGAAACAACCAATACTGTGCGGGTCTTGTCTTCAACATTCACACAAATCATTCCCACCACTTCATCTGTAGCATCATCCACTTCTATTCCACTGACACCAATGGCTCCCCTTCCGGTTGATCTTACTTTTGCTTCGGGGAATCGGATAGCCCTACCTGATTTTACTGCCAGCATGATCTCTGAATTCCCATCAGTCATCTTGGCATTGAGTAATTGATCACCTTCAACTATTGTGATGGCATTGACACCATTTGCCCTTGGTCTGCTGAAATCAGCCAGGTCAGTTTTCTTGATGATGCCTTGTTTGGTACACAATACGATATAATGACTCTTGACGAATTCCTCATCCTGCAAGTTCTTGACATCGATGATGGCACGAATCTTATCATCCTGAGGCAGCTGCATCAGGTTCTGAATGGCTCTTCCCTTTCCTTGTTTTTCACCATCAGGAATTTCATAGACCTTCAGCCAATAACACCTTCCCTTTTCTGTGAAGAAAAGCAAGGTATGGTGTGTTGATGCTACAAAAAGGTGTTCGATATAATCCTCTTGTCTGGTTTTACCACCTATTGATCCACGACCACCACGCTTTTGGGCACGGTATTCATCAGCAGGTGTTCTTTTGATATAACCCAAATGTGACACAGTGATCACAACATCCTCTTCCTTGATCAAATCTTCAATTCTTACTTCGTTGTCCAGGTAAGTGATTTCTGTTCTTCTTGCGTCCCCAAATTTTTCTTTTACTTCAATCAATTCTGTCTTGATCAGATCGTAGCGTTTCAATTCATCTGAGAGCAGGTCTTTGAGATAAGTGATCAATTTCATGATCTCCTCATACTCTTCTTTGATCTTGTTGATCTCCATTCCTGTAAGGCGTTGCAACCTGAGTTCTAGTACAGCCTTGGCCTGGATTTCAGACATATCAAAGTTAGCAATCAGCCCTTCTTTGGCTTGTTCTGGATTCACCGCATTGCGAATCAGCCTGATCACTTCGTCCAGGTGATCCAATGCAATCAGATATCCTTGAAGGATATGGGCTTTTTTCTCGGCTTCTTTGAGTTGGTATTTTGCTCTCCTTACTACTACCTCGTGTCTGAATTCGATGAAAGAAGAAATAAGGTCTTTGAGGTTGAGGATGCGTGGTCTTCCTTTGACAATTGCCACATTGTTGATTCCATAGGAAGTTTGAAGATCTGTGAACTTGTACAATTGATTGACAATCACATTGGCAACAGCATCTTTTCTGACATCAATGACAATACGGGTTCCTTCATTTTCATTGGATTCATTGTTGACATGGGTAATGCCATCAATAACTTTTTCTACTACCAATTGTCCGATTCTTGCAGTAAGCACATCACGGCTTACTTGGTACGGCACTTGGGTGATGACAATCTGCTCACGGCCATTGGCCTTGGTATCAATGCTTACTTTACCCCTCAGTACGACCCTGCCCCTGCCGGTATGCATGGCAGCTTTAACACCTTCCATGCCAAAAATTATTCCACCGCCAGGAAAATCGGGAGCCTTGACATGCTGAACCAACTCGTCAATGGTAATTTCGCGGTTATCAATGTAGGCAATGCATCCATCGATAACTTCTGAAAGATTGTGTGGCAACATGTTGGTTGCCATACCCACAGCGATACCACTGCTTCCGTTGATCAACAAATGGGGTATTCTTGTTGGCAATACTGTTGGTTCCTCGATGGAATCATCAAAGTTCAGTTGGAAATCAACCGTTTCCTTATCGATGTCATCCATCATGAATCCAGCTAGCCTTTGCATCCTGGCTTCTGTATAACGCATGGCAGCAGGACCTTCACCATCCGGAGAACCAAAGTTTCCTTGCTTGTCAATCGTAGGGTAACGGGTATTCCATTCCTGGGCCATCCTTACCAAGGCATCGTAAACTGCGGTATCGCCATGCGGATGGTATTTACCCAATACCTCACCCACAATTCTCGCACATTTTCTGGTGGGTTTGTTATAATCCATCCCCAATTCATTCATCGCAAAAAGGATCCTTCTGTGCACTGGCTTCAACCCATCCCTTACATCCGGCAAGGCCCTGCCTACGATTACACTCATGGAGTAATCGATGTAGGCAGATTTCATCTGCTCCTCAATGTTGATGGAAATTATCCTATTATCGTCGTTGGTCTGTTCGGGGAGATTTTGTTCTTCCATGTATGATAAAGTGAGGCTTGGTTAGGTAAAATGATTGTAAACAAATTTACCTTTTTTTGGGCTTAATCCCATCAATAAATGTTGGGGATTTATCCACTTTTTAAAGTCAAAATGTGGGTTAAATTAAACTGAAAATCAAGGAAATATGAAAAAATACTGAGCAGGTCAAAGGGCCATATGCAAGAACAGGTAAAAGACAGTACTGTAGTTCTTTTTGGCCTCCTATTTTTCCTCAGACATGGCCATGATGATTTCCCATTCTTCATCCAAAACAGGTTGTACAGAGAGTCTGCCAAGCCTGATCAATGCCATATTGGCTAACGAAGGTGTAGCCTTGATGGCTGCTAAGGTTACTGGTTTTTTTAGTTTTTTATGTGGTTTGAAATCCACAACAACCCATGCTGTTTCATCAGTGGTTGGGTCTTGGTAGGATTCTTTGATGACTTTGGCAATACCAACAATTTCCAAACCTTCATTGCTGTGGTAGAAGAATGCAAGATCTCCTTTCTTCATGCTGCGCAAATTATTTCTTGCACCATAGTTTCTTACACCGTCCCAGAAGGTAGAACCATCTTCAACAAATTGATCCCATGCGTATTTGAAAGGTTCAGATTTGATCAACCAATATGCCATGATTTGTAATTTATTAGACTAATAACCACTGGCAAGAACATCTGCCAGATGAAGGCTTTTGACGGGTAATGACATCTTATCCATGATCCCACCAATATGCATCAGACAGCTTAAATCGGTTGAAATCAGATAATCTGCTTTCGTATTGACAATATGCTGCACTTTTTGTTCACCCATGGCAACAGAAATGCCTTCAAATTTAACTGCGAAAGTTCCTCCAAATCCGCAACAGGTTTCATTTTCCTGTAATTCAATCAATTTTAGTCCTTTGACTTTCTCCAATAATTGTCGTGGTTCAGTCTTGATTTTGCATTCACGCAGCGCAGCACATGAATCATGGTAGGTTGCTACCCCATCGAATTGAGCACCCAAGTCATCAATATTCAAAACATTCACCAGAAAATCACTTAGTTCATGGACCTTTTCCTGCAACCCTTTGATGTCTTTTTGGTTGGAGGCATTATCGTAAATCTTGGAATAATAATTCTTGATGAATCCACTACATGAGGCACTGGGCACAACAATATGATCTGCTCCGGAGAAATCATTGATAAATTTGTTGCATACTTCCCTGGATTCTCCCCAGTAACCAGCATTGAAAGCTGGTTGACCGCAACAGGTTTGTTCTGGATTATAGGTAACGGCACATCCTGCTTTTTCTAAAACCTTGATGGTATTGAATCCAGCTGTAGGATACAATTGATCAATAAAACAGGGAATGAAAACATGAACATTCACACAAAACCTATTTTATAACGCCAAGTCTTGCAAGGTATTTGTCTACAACAAAACCCTTGTCTGTTCTTGGGTATTTGTCTTTCAAAATTTGGTAGAGTTCAATTGCCTGCTCTGTTTTACCTGACATTTCAGACAACAAGGCACCTCTGAAAAGGTATTCAGATGAGATGGCCTGGTCTTCTTCAAAAATTGTTCCAGCATTTTTATAATGAGCAATCGCATCATCATTCTTTTTCAGTTCTGCAAATGCATCACCCAACAATCCTTCAGCCTTGGCTTCAACCTGCTTGGCACCTTTGGCACTAAAATCACTGAGTTGATCGACAGCTTTTTGGAACTCACCCAATTGGAGATAAGAAGCTCCGGCATAATAATGAGCAAGATTTGCAGCATTGGTGCCACTGTATTTGCTGATGACCTTCAAAAATCCGGGTGTTGAGCCTGAGCCATTTAGTGCGAGGTTGAAAGAATCTTTCCTGAAGTTGTTTTCAGCAGTGAAAAGTTCTTCGTTAGCCTTCTGCTCTTTAGGCAATTGAATTAAGTTTTTATACCCCAAATAGCCACCAACCACGATGATTACGGCCACAGATATGGTAATGATTTTTTTGCTGTTTGCTTCCCAGAAACCAATGGCTTTATCTACCACTTCCTGATCGCCTGTATCTACTGTTTTTTTATCTGACATCTTTATAGATTTTAAAATTAATCGACAATAAATGGATAATCTTCTTGCTGATAAACGTCTTTCAACAATTCATTATCATCCGGCCAAGGGCTTTCTTCTGCAAAACGAACACAATCTTCAACTACCTGCCTGATTCTTTCGTTGATTTGTTCGATCTCATCTTCGGCAACAGAAAACTCATTGACCAATTTGTTTTTGCAATGATCGATGGGGTCTCTCTCCTTGTATTCTTCCACTTCATCCTTGGAACGGTATTTTTGAGGGTCACTCATGGAGTGTCCTTTGTAGCGATACGTTTTCATTTCCAGTAAGGTTGGTCCATCCCCTTCCCTTGCACGCTTGACAGCTCTTGCTACAGCCTCATGGACAGCCTCAGGGCTCATGCCATCAACCTTATCTGCTGGCATATCATATGCATCTGCCAATTTATAAATATCTGTAACATTGGAAGTCCTCTCTACTGAGGTTCCCATTGCGTAATTGTTGTTTTCGCAAATGAAAATCACAGGAAGTTTCCAAAGCATGGCAAGGTTAAATGTTTCATGCAACATTCCCTGACGTGATGCACCATCACCAAAAAAAGTAAGGCTCACATTATCAGTGCCCTTGTATTGTTCAGCAAAAGCAAGTCCAGCGCCAGTGCCAATTTGAGCACCTACGATTCCGTGTCCTCCGAAGAAATATTCTTTGACACCAAAAAAGTGCATGCTACCACCTTTTCCTTTGGAACAACCAGTTGCCTTACCATACAGCTCAGCCATACAGGTATTGGCACTCATTCCTTTCGCCAAAGCCAGTCCATGATCACGGTAGGCAGTGATAAAAGGATCTTCCTGCCTTGTTGCGGTCATGCATCCTGCAGCCAATGCTTCCTGACCAATGTAGAGGTGGCAAAAACCCCTGATTTTCTGCATTCCGTAAAGCTGACCTGTTTTTTCTTCAAACCTGCGAAGCAGGAGCATCATTTCATACCAGTACAGGTAAGTTTCTTTTGTGAATTTTGTTGCAGCCATAGCAATAAATGGTTCTTTTTCTTAAAGATGGGCAAATATACTGCGAAAAACACAAAACTGACCCATTTCTCCATCCAAACTGATTAATTTTCAACACATCGTGTATTTTTACATCCACCTTCTATTTTGTTCAAAATCAATCATATCAATCTTACCCAATTCAGGAACGCACATTCTGCTGCATTCTCATTTGAAAACCGTATTACTGCCATTTGTGGCTTGAACGGCACAGGGAAAACCAACCTGCTTGATGCCATTTATTATCTCTGTTTTACCAAAAGCTATTTCAATAAAACAGATGCTGGTACGGTTGAAAAAGGATACTTTGGTTTTGGTTTGCATGGTTCATTTACTGTTTCTGGAGGCAGTCTTGCTGTTTCCCTCATTCTGAGAGAGAATGGTAAAAAGGAGCTATCGGTTGATCAGGAGCCTATTAGCCCCTTTTCAACCATATTGGAAAGTTCCCGCTTGTTTTTATAGCTCCTGATGATGTAATCCTGATTACCGGCGGTAGCGAAGAGCGTCGCAAATTCATCGATACCCTGCTATGCCAGCTGGACCACGACTATTTGCTTCAGCTGATTCGCTACAATAAATTCCTTCAAGACCGGAACCGGTACCTCAAGAATGTTGCTGGCAGTATTGTTGACTCCATACTCCTTGATTCTTTTGATGAGCAATTGGTACAGTCTGGCATTTATTTACTAAATAAAAGAATGGCTTTTCTGGAAGGGTTTATTCAATCGGTTGTTGAATCATTTGCTTTCATTTCCAATGACAAAGAAAAGCCTGGATTGATCTATGTGCCTTCCACTTCAGTGGCTGAATACCGAATAGCCATGCAAAAAGCAAGGCAAAAAGACATCTTGCTGCAAAGGACATCTGTGGGTGTTCACCGTGACGATATTGACATTGTGATGAATGAAATGCCTTTCAAACAAGCTGCTTCACAAGGTCAAAAAAAGAGTCTGTTGTTTGCAATGAAACTGGCCGCTTTCAATACACTGAAGCTTCATTTTGGTTTTGAGCCCATCCTGCTCTTGGATGATATTTTTGAGAAGCTGGATCAGGAAAGATTGAAGCGATTGCTGGACTGGGTCTGCATCCGCAACAATGGTCAAGTGATTTTGACTGATACGCATCATGAAAGGGTGAATGATGCTTTAACCGACATTTCATTACCTTTCCAGTTGATAAACCTGTAAAATATGTCTGACGCCATTTCTCTCGGAGACGCTCTTAAAAAGTTTCTTGACAAAAGCAGGATCAAGAATGATATTCAATCACTGCAGATTGAAGACCATTGGGAAAAAATCATGGGAGAAACTATTGCAAAATTTACCGATCGCATAGAAATCAGAAATGGTACTCTTTTTATCTACACCGCCGTTGCACCTCTAAAAAATGAATTGATCTTCCAAAAAGAACTGATTGTTCAGCGTGTAAATGAAAGTATCGGCGAAAACCTAGTAAGGGATGTGGTTGTGGCCTGATCGTTAAAAAGCAATCCTTACTGCCAATCCACCCCAACCATCAAAGCCTGAACCATCACCAAATTCAAAGGAGGGTTGCCAATCAAGAGAAAAATTAAGTGGCGTTCCTGATAACTTATAATCAAGACCCAAAATTCCATCCACACCCAGCAAAGTACTTCCGTTGTAATACTTTGAATTGTAAAAACCAAGATGAGGTCCTCCTCCATAATACCATCTCAAACCCTCAACACCGTTGATATTGTTGTGAAATTCATACAAGGCTGTCAACCTGAATCCTTTATTGAAAAAAGCAGCTTGTCCTTCAACATAATTTCCTCCACTAACTTCTTTTTTCAAAGTAATTGTTCCAGGGTAAATTTTGACGCCTATTGCAGTTTGGTAGCTGCTTGAATTGTCTTGCGAAAAGCTTGTTTGCAATGAAATGAGTGTGATGAACACGAGTAAGATTAGTGATTTCTTCATGTATGCAAGTAAATGAAAATCATACTTATACAAAGTGGAAATTGACTAAACTTATCTTAAAATATCTGTTTTCGCATCTTTAAAATCTCCCCTGCCCCATTTGTCAAGAATCACTCCCTGTTGGATCTCAAACAGTGTCGGGATTGACCTGGCCGCTGTTTTGATAGCAACAAGGTCTCCTTTATAAACAGGGATGTCTATGCCTGCTTTCTTTAGCATTACCAATAGATTATCAGCATCAGAAGATACTGCAAAAATGGGCCTTTCGTTTTTCTTCAGTATTGATGCGATCTCCTTAAAATCGTTCAACCATTTCTCATTGTCAGGTTCTACCTTTTTGGTGAAAAGGATGTATAACTGACGGGGATCACTCAGGATGGCATCAGTAGTATCGATGCCTGATGGTGAGATGATTACAAAATCTTTGATGGCAGGTTTCGCATTCCCTTCACGGATGAGCTTGTCATACCTTCTTAAGAAAACATAGCTGCTGTCATTGAAATCAGCTGGAAAATGTTCAGCATCAAATTCAACTTCCTTGCCGTCTTTTTGGTACACAAAATTGATGACAGTGCTGTCAGGTATGGCCCCAGCTGGGATCTGCATTTTTTCCTTGATGTCTATTCCCTTTTTATATGGAAGACAATCAACGATTGGCAGGTGTTCCAGCACATAAAACTGGATCCAGAATGAAAAAAAACTGATCAGCAGCAAGCTGAAAACAGCAATGGCAGGTTTGAGCAATGAGTTGACCTGATCACGTTTGTAAAGCAGGACACCGATCATCGCAAAAAGGACCAAATCTTTTAAAAATGATTGATTAGCACTGAGTTTAATACAGTCTCCAAAACAACCACATTCTTTGATTTTGCCTGAAAAAACTGCATAACCAGTCAAAAAAGTGAAGAAGACAATCAATAAAAACAGCAACCAGCTGAAGAGTCTGAACTGCCAACCCAACAATACCGCAAAACCGGCTATGATCTCAAAAGCAATCATCAGGATTGACAAAACAAGGGTATAATCATCCAGAAAGCCCATCCCCCAGATCTCAAAAAACTCCTGCATTTTGTAGCTCAAACCAAGGGGGTCGTTGGCCTTGATCAGACCACTGAAAATGAAAAGTCCTCCTACAATAATCCTGATGAAAGCCATTAAAAAACGCATGTACAATTATTTTAAGATGAATGACCTGGTTTAGATTCTCCAATGAGGATGAGTCCGAAAACAGCATAATTGATGATATCAACGAAATTGGCATCAATTCCCTCACTGATGATGGTTTTCCCGTCGTTGGAAAGGATTTGCCTGATACGACTGAGTTTCATCAGAATGAGATCGATAAAGCTTTCCTGACTCATGTCTCTCCAGGCCTCACCATAGTCATGGTTCTTGTCCAGCATCGTCGCCCTGGAAAAGTTGATGTATTGATCGTAACGCTTCTCCACCTCATCAGGATCCATTTCTTCCATTTCACTGTCTCCAATCGCCAGTTGTATCAGCCCTATTACACCATAATTGACAATACCCCTGAATTCACCCGTAATGTCATCGCCAATTTTCTGGACTTTTTTTTCCTGAAGGGTTCTGACACGCATGGCCTTTATGAAGATCTGATCAGTGATTGAAATAATCCGAAGACAGCGCCAGGAAGTGCCATAATCACGGGTTTTTTTGATAAATATGTCCTTACAGGTGCTTACTGCGAGATCATATTGTGCATTGGTTGTAGTGCTCATGCTTGAAAAGGGATAAAAACCCGAAACTACTCGGGTTGTATGGTAAATTAGTTCATTTTTGCATTTCTGCTGGCAAAAATAGCAAAGGAAACAACATGATTGAACTTAAATCAAAAGGACGTACGCTAACATCAGACAAGCCCTTGGTCATGGGTGTCCTGAATTGTACTGATGATTCTTTCTATGAGGCCAGTAGAACAGCACACTACCCTGCCATTTGCAAGAGGATTGATGACTTGATCAGTGCGAGAGTTGATATCATTGATATTGGAGGAAAAAGTACCAAGCCCGGCAGTATCGATATCGCTCCACCCTTGGAAATTGAAAGGATCAGCGCTGCTATTGAATACCTTGTCAATCATAAAAGCAAGATCTGGAGCTCTATTGATACCACCAGTTCGAAAGTTGCCCAATATGCTGTAGAAAATGGGATCGATATTGTGAATGATGTCAGCGGAGGTGAAATGGATCTCCAGATGATTCCAATTGTTGCATCCCTGGGTGTTCCGTTTATATGTACCCACATGCAGGGTACTCCAGTGACCATGCAAGAAAATCCAACATATGAGGATGTAACAGAAGACCTGTTAAGGTTTTTCAAGGAAAAAATTGAAGTCTGCCAACGTACAGGGATAAAGGACATCATCATTGACCCTGGCTTTGGTTTCGGCAAAACCCTTGAACACAACTATACACTGGTCAGGGATTTGGAAAAAATTATAGGGCTTGGCCAGCCAGTTTTGGCGGGTTTTTCCAGAAAATCCATGATTTATAAACTGCTTCAGACAAGCCCAGATGAAGCCCTGAACGGTACAACTGTCTTGAATACTGTCGCTTTGATGAAAGGGGCATCAATCTTAAGGGTGCATGATGCCAGAGAAGCGATTGAAACGGTAAAGATCATTGAACAAATCAAAAAGGCATAAAAAAAGGAGCACTTCAAGTGCTCCTTTTTTATAAATTATTTAGCTGGCGGAGGAGGCATTGCACCTTGTGGTGCTTTGGGCAAATCCTTCACTTCAACAACTTCGATATCGAAAATAAGGTTTTGGTTGGGCTGGATGGCAGGAGGACTACCCTGTTGGCCGTAAGCCATGCTGGAAGGGATGAACATTTTTCCTTTTCCACCTTTTTTGAAAACGGTGATTCCCTCAAGCATACCCTGAATAGCACCTTCCTGTTTTGCAACAAAGAAGAAAGTATCCAAACCATGGGGTGAGAATTGTTTTGTACTATCGATGTTTGAATCAAAATACTTGCCCTCGAAACTATAGCCATTGTATTTTACGCCAACCAGTTGACCTGAATCAGCTTGTTTGCCAGTACCTTGCTGCTCAATTTGAACATAAACACTGTTGTTGACCTTGTCCGCCTTGATGCTTTTCAAAGAAAGATATTTTTCAATGGCAGACATTTCTTTGATTTTGTAGCGATCGATTTCAGCTTTGTAATCATCAACTGCAAAATCACGAGAGGCTTTGCCGTCCTTGTTTTTGAATACAGAAAGAATCTTGATGGTCATTTGTTGCTTATCTCCTTTTTTCATGTAAGGAGGCACACCATACTGTGATCCTTTTTGCAGGGTATCAAAAAACTGATAACAAACGGCACTGTCACCAACTTTCATTTTAGTAAGGAATTCAGAGAAATCATGGAATCGTCCTACGCTGTCTACCTGATCATAAACAGGCATGAAATCATAGGAATTCATCACAGAAGAGTCCTTGTAAGAGAGCTTGTACTGGAATTTTACAAAATCACCATGTTCCAGTTTTTCACCAGACCCTTGGTTAAAAATCTTGTATTCAAGTCCTGACTTGGTTTTTTCGAACCCTACATTCTTACATGCATTGAGCATGAGAATGGATAAGGCGCTGAGCAGCAGAGTTGTTTTTTTCATTTGATTGTTGTTATTGTAAAGATGTAAATTCTTTGAGCGCTTGTTTAAATTGGATGACGTTTTGTTCCAGTGAATCCGTACTTCTTCCACCCGATGCATTGTAATGACCACCACCAGAGAAATATTTTCTTGCAAACGTATTGCAATCAAATGATTCCTTGCTCCTGAATGACCATTTTCTTTCCTCATCCCGATCAATCAACAATGCAGCCATCTCAATGCCCTGGATAGACAGGGGGTAATTCACCAGGCCTTCTGTATCTCCTGTTTTGATGTGAAACTTCAAGATGTCTGACTTTGGAATGCAAATCAGTGCCGTATTGTGTTCATAGAATACCTCCATCCTGTTGGAAAGTACATGACCTATAAATCGCAACCTGTTTTCATGAAAATTATCGTAGGTATGCGAATGAATCTTGGCGTGTTCAATACCCTGGAGCTGAAGCTCAGCAACCATATAATGAACACTTGGGGTAGTGGAAGCAAAGCGGAAAGAACCTGTATCGGCCATTACACCTGCATACAGGCAAGCAGCAATATCCTTGTCAATCAGGTCTTTTTTACCTGATAATACAATGAAATCATAGATCATCTCAGCCGTAGAACTTTTTTTGATATTGCTTTCACCAAAATCAAAACATGCTGTTTGGGGCTCCCTGTGGTGGTCAATCAGCACCTTTTTACAGTCAAGGTTTGTCAAGACCTGTTCCATGTTTCTTGTTCTGCTGAAATGATTGTAGTCAAGACAGAACAACCATTTGGCTGTTGTTAAATATTCCTGGGATGGGTTACTTTTCGATTCGAAATCAATGACTTCTGAACAACCTGGCATCCATTTGAGAAAATCAGCCCAATTGGTTGGAGAAATGACCTTGACAGGATATCCTTGTTTCTTGAAGAAATGGAATAGTGCCAATGCAGAACCCATTGCATCAGGATCTGGCTTCTGATGCATTGTGATGACAATGGGGTCTGAAGGTAATAAATGGTCAAAAACTGCGCTTAATTCTTTCATCTTGGATAGCAAATGTACAAAGCTGATCCTTAAAATCAATAAACCTTTTCTTGGGGCTTGGCTCAGCTTGTTTTACCTTTGCCATCCAAAAACATGAGAATATGACCAACAAGACTTTTACAATGATCAAGCCTGATGCATTTGCAGCCGGCAATGCAGGTGCCATCCTCAAACACATTGAAGGTGCCGGATTTTCTATCAAGGCGATGAAACTCTTAAAACTTACTCCAGAAAAAGCAGGAGAATTTTATGCGGTTCATAGTGAGAGGCCTTTTTACGGAGAATTGGTAGCATTTATGAGCAGTGGCCCCATTGTTGCTGCCATTCTTGAAAAGGAAAATGCAGTAGCAGATTTCAGGACACTGATTGGCGCAACCAACCCCGCCAACGCCGAGGAAGGAACCATCCGCAAAATTTATGCTAAGTCTGTTGGTGAGAATGCTGTTCATGGAAGCGATAGTGATGAGAATGCAGCCATTGAAGGAGATTTCTTCTTTTCCGCCTTTGAAAAGATCTAATGATACTGTTTTACAGCGCAAAGGGTGACAATGTTGTCACCCTTTTTTTGTGATATTACCCCTCCCCGTCTTTACCTTAGCGGTGTATTTTAGAAAAATTTAGATTCCAGAACTTTCGCAACAACTCAATGTTATAGTTATAAAATATTCTTTTCCATGTCCTACCATTCCCTTGAATCGTGCTTGCTAGATCTTGAACAGAATGGTCAACTGGTGAGAATCAAGGAAGAAGTTGATCCTTATCTTGAAATGGCAACGATTCAACACCGTGTATATGAAGCTGGGGGTCCGGCGCTGTTGTTTGAAAATGTGAAGGGATCAAATTTCCGCGCTGCCTCCAATATATTTGGCACTCTCGAAAGGAGTAAATTCATCTTCAGAGATAGGCTAGCACAAATGCAACTGCTGATCAACCTGAAGAATGATCCAGTTGCTGCTTTTAAAAAACCCTTTCAGCATCTTGGAGCATTGTCAACCGCTTTTACTGCACTGCCTCTTAAAAACCCCATCAGCAAACCGGTTTTGTACCAAGAAATTTCAATTCAAGACATCCCTCAGATTCAACATTGGCCATTGGACGGGGGCGTTTTTGTGACCTTACCACAGGTGTATACAGAAGATATTGATGCCCCTGGCATCATGAAATCCAATTTGGGAATGTATCGGATTCAATTGTCAGGCAATGATTATATCCCCAACAAGGAAATAGGTCTCCATTATCAGTTACACCGGGGTATTGGGGTTCACCAGACAAAAGCAAATAAGAAAGGCGAACCATTGAAAGTCAGCATTTTTGTAGGAGGCCCCCCCTCCCATACAGTTTCAGCAGTCATGCCATTGCCTGAAGGGCTCAGTGAGATGACTTTTGCAGGGGCATTGGGTGGCAGAAGGTTTCGATATGTTTACAAGGATGGTTTTGCCATAAGCACAGATGCAGATTTTGTAATAACAGGCGAAGTTTTTCCTGGCGAAAACAAGCCAGAGGGCCCCTTTGGAGACCATCTTGGCTACTACAGCCTCACCCACCCCTTCCCTTTGATGCGGGTTCACAAGGTGTATGCGCGTAAAAATGCTATCTGGCCCTTTACGGTGGTTGGAAGACCCCCTCAGGAGGATACAAGCTTTGGTCAATTGATCCATGAGATAACCGGCTCAGCCATACCCAAGGAAATACCAGGTGTTAAGGAAGTTCATGCTGTTGACGCAGCTGGAGTTCATCCCCTTTTGCTTGCGATAGGAAGTGAACGGTACACTCCATATATGCCGGCCAAGCAGCCGGCTGAATTGCTCACCATTGCCAACCATATTTTGGGAACGGGGCAACTCAGTCTCGCGAAGTTTTTGTTCATAACAGCAGACGATCTCAACCAACTGACCACGCACAATGAAGCGATTTTCTTTCAATATGTGTTGGAGCGCTTGCATACGGATCGAGATGTCCATTTTCATACGAATACTACCATGGACACCCTGGATTATTCTGGAACTGGATTAAATACAGGCAGCAAGGTGGTTTTTGCAGCATATGGCAATCCTGTCAGAACACTGGCCGTTGAATTACCAGAAGAATTAAAAGAATGCAGTGCATTTTTTGATTGCAGGATGATCATGCCGGGTGTAGCTGCCTTTCAATCCCATCCCTATGTTAATGAGCAGACAACCCGGGAAGAAATGAAGCGAATCAATGAGATGCTGAAAGGAAAAACAGGTCCATCCTTTGGCGTACCTCTCTTGATTTGGTGTGATGATGCCCACTTTACGGCTCAAAATATTAAAAACTTTCTTTGGGTGGCCTTCACCA
Organism: Chitinophagaceae bacterium; assembly: GCA_021299175.1. Lineage (GTDB taxonomy): Bacteria > Bacteroidota > Bacteroidia > Chitinophagales > Chitinophagaceae > Pollutibacter. Next base: position 69,511 of record JAJTFY010000003.1, on the reverse strand, counting down.
GAACGAATCCATCTCATGATATACATGGCATAGATGAGTTTTTTAAACACAAGCATTGGGGATGTACCGGCCCAATCATTCTTGATGCACGCATCAAACCTCATCACGCCCCTCCGGTAGTTTTAGATCCGGAAATGATCAAAAAAACAGACAGATTTTTTGGCTATGGCGGCTGCTTGGAAGGGATAATTTGACATTTTTTCTTAGCTTTGCAACCCGTTCGGGACGTAGCGCAGCCCGGTAGCGCGCTTGCATGGGGTGCAAGAGGTCGCTAGTTCGAATCTAGTCGTCCCGACAAAAAGAGTCTTGGTTTCCAAGGCTCTTTTTTATTACTCATTTCATCATCAATATAAAATTTCTTTGGTCTCTTAAGAATATGCCTATTATTGCCAAAAGGGTTATCTTCGCTTAATTCTCATTTTATGACGATTCTCGTCCGCAAAGCATTGGTTAAAGATATCCATTCCCCTCATCACAACAAGAGGATGGACATACTCCTCTCAAATGGAATAATCACTGAAATTGCTGAACAAATTGAAACAGCTGCTAGTACTGTGATTGAAGTTCCAGGAATTTCAGTTTCACCTGGCTGGGTAGATTTATTTGTAAAAGGAACTGATCCAGGATTTGAGTACAAAGACGACCTTGATTCCGTTTCAGCCTCTGCAGCAAAGGGGGGATTTACCAATCTGTTCCTGACACCCAATACGCAACCCGTTACCCAGAACAAAACAGGTGTTCAGTACATAAAAAATCATCCTGTTAACCGACCTGTGACACTCCATCCAATCGGTGCAGTAACGAAAAATACTGATGGAAAGGAATTGACGGAGATGTTTGAAATGAGGCAATCTGGAGCAATTGCTTTTGGTGATGGAACCAAAAGCATTCAATCAGCTGGTCTGCTCATCAAAGCACTTCAATATGTGAATGCCTTTGATGGTATTATCATTCAATTACCGGATGACCATTCAGTTGCTCCACATGGACTGATGCACGAAGGAATCGTGTCCACCCAGGTTGGACTACCCGGAAAACCAGCCCTTGCAGAAGAAACAATGGTTGCCAGAGACATTGAGCTGTTGAGGTATACCCAATCAAAGCTTCATCTGACTGGTATTAGCCTTTCCACTTCGGTTGAAATGATTCGAAAAGCTAAAAAAGAAGGTCTTGATATAACCTGTTCTACAACACCCTATCACCTTGTTTTTACCGACATGTCATTGCTGAATGGCTATGACACCAATCTCAAAGTAAATCCGCCACTGCGGACAGAAAAAGATCGCCAAGCGCTTATTGCTGCAGTAAAAGATGGAACGATTGATTGCATCACTACCCACCATACTGCACAAAACAATGATGCCAAGGTTTGTGAATTTGAATACGCTGGGCATGGCATGATTGGGTTAGAGTCTGCGTTTGGCATTCTTGGAATGGCTGGTCTTGACATAGATGATATTTTGAAATTGATCTGTTTCAATCCAAGAAAAATTTTCGCACTCGAAACAGGCATATCCGTCGGCAAAAAGGCTGATCTCACCCTATTCAATGATCAAATAGAATGGACTTTCAATAGCAATGACATCAAGTCCAAGTCATCCAATTCACCTTTTATCGGCAGTTTGCTTAAAGGAGAAGTTATCGCAACTATTTCCAATACTCAGATCCATTCAAACAAAACACATGACAAATAAAACCTCTCACCTTCTTGCTGGTGGTATTATTGGTGCCGTATCTGTACTGATCAATGTTGTTTTTATCATTTTTGATCTAACAGGTAATACAAAGGTTTCATGGATTGGATCAGTCATTAACATTGGTTTGTTGGTGTATTTTATCCTCGAATTTGGAAAACAAAATGAGTATACAAAATCATTTGGCGAACTATTCAGCTATGGATTCAAAGCAACTGCTTTAACAACACTTATTCTTACCGCCTTTATGGTTATTTATTCTTTTACTTTTCCGGATGCAGCAGACAAAGCCATGGAAATAGCAAGAGAGCAAATGTCTACCCAACCCAACATGTCAGAGGAAACCATTGATGCAGCGCTTGAAATGACCAAAAAATTTTATTTCCCCATTCTGATTGGTGGAACCATTTTTGGAACCATGTTGGTTGGTGCACTTGGTTCGTTGATCGGAGCTGCAGTAACAAAGAAAAATCCCTCTCATCCCTTCCAAAACCAATAAATGAACATATCTGTCATCATACCCCTCAAAGATGAAGCTGAATCGCTTCCGGAATTGACTGCCTGGATAACCAAGGTGATGGAAGCCAATGCCTATACTTATGAGGTAATTTTGGTGGATGATGGCAGCAGGGATGAATCATGGGATGTCATCTCTTCCATTCATCAGCAAGACAATCACTTCAAAGGAATCAAATTCAAGCGCAATTATGGGAAATCAGCTGCCTTGAATGTTGCTTTTAAAGAAGCAAAGGGAGATGTGGTGATTACCATGGATGCAGATTTGCAGGACAGCCCAGATGAAATCCCTTCCTTGTATCGAAAAGTGATGTTCGAAAACTTTGATCTTGTGAGTGGATGGAAAAAAAAGCGTTTTGACAACGTATTGACCAAGAACATACCATCAAAATTCTTCAATGCCGTCACCCGAAAAATGTCTGGAATTCAATTGAATGATTTCAATTGTGGATTGAAAGCCTATAAGAATGAGGTCATCAAGAATATCGATGTGTATGGTGAAATGCATCGCTACATCCCCGTACTTGCCAAATGGGCTGGTTACGGAAAGATTGGAGAAAAGGAGGTTGAACACAGGCCAAGAAAATATGGCAGCTCTAAATTTGGTTGGGAAAGGTTTATCAATGGATTCTTAGACCTCACCACCATCATGTTCATAGGAAAATTTGGGAAGAAGCCCATGCAATTCTTTGGGTTGCTGGGTACAGCCTCATTTATGATTGGATTCCTGATCAGCCTTTACCTCATTGTTTCAAAAATCGTGAACGTTGATTTTGCCATTACCAATCGTCCTGGTTTTTATATTGCACTCACCATCATGATGATTGGAACACAATTATTCCTGGCCGGTTTTATTGGGGAACTCATTTCAAGAAATGCATCAGACAGGAACAGCTATAATATTGACTCCACTAAGGGTATTTGATTTAAAACAGCTCTATGTCCGATAAGCCAACCATTGTTTTCCTCGGACCATCTTACCCCTATCGAGGAGGCATTGCTTCTTTTACCGAGCGATTGGCCCGTGAGTTTCAAATATCCGGTATTGATTGTTTGCTGTTTACATTTTCATTGCAGTATCCCTCCTTTCTCTTTCCTGGAAAAACCCAATATTCCAACGAAGCAAGGCCTAAAGACCTCAGGATCAAAGAGGTCATCAACACCATCAACCCCTTGAATTGGCTGCGCGTTGGAAGAGAATTGAAGCGACTGGCACCAGATTTTATCATAGTTAGATATTGGCTGCCCTTTATGGCTCCTGCTTTTGGTACAATATTGAGGATTGTTAAGCAAAACAAGCATACCAAAGTGATTTGCATAGCAGACAATATCATTCCTCATGAAAAAAGAATAGGAGACAAAATGCTGACTTCCTATTTCAACCTTGCTGTTGATGGATATATTGCCATGAGTGAACAGGTTCAGCAGGATATTGCCACACTCGGGATTGACAAACCCGTTCAATTGCTCCATCATCCACTTTTTGATCATTTTGGAGATCCCGTAGAACGCTTGAAAGCCAGAAATGAATTGGGCATTGATCATCAAGGCGGATTGCTTTTGTTTTTTGGCTTTATCCGTCATTACAAGGGACTGGATTTGTTGTTGGAAGCAATGGCTGATCATCGCATTAAAGAGATTGGACTAAAACTCGTTATTGCTGGAGAATTTTATGAGGATCAAATTAAATACACCGATCTTATCAGATTTTATCAACTCGAGGATCAGGTAATTTTATTCAATGAATTTATTCCCGAACAAAAGATTCGTTATTTCTTTAGCGCTGCTGATGTACTTGTGCAACCGTATCGTCATGCAACCCAAAGTGGTGTAACACCTCTGTCCATTCATTTTGAATTACCCATGATCGTAACAGATGCGGGTGGCCTGAAGGAAATGGTGATTGATAAGGTTACCGGACTTGTTGTGCAAAAGGATCCTGTATCTATCGCGAATGCTATTCTTGCATATTTCCAGAAGGGGAAAGAGTTTTTTATTCCTGCCCTCGTAAAACAAAAGAATGCTTATTCCTGGCCTGTAATGGCAAAAGGAATTCTTGCCTTTTGGAGAAGGCTAAAGAGCGAAAATATTGCTAAATAAACAGCAAAGGCAATTGTTTCCATTCAATTTATCCGATTTTTGATCCATAAATATTTAACGTGAATAAACGATCTCAACTGCTGATCATTTTTTCTATCTGCTTGAATACGATCATGGCACAGTCATTGATCAATAAAGAAACTGAAAGGATACTTATTCAAAAACAAGACAGCCTTTCCAGTTACGGACAACAAATGGTTGCTTCGACTGATGCTGCCACGAGGTTTCGGTCAGACAGTTTTTTTACAAGAATACTGGTAAGGGCACTTAAAACGTCCCATTCCTTTCAATTTTCGTTTGATTCGCTGACTACCATTTCAAGGCTTTACTCACCTGATAGTGCTTTCAGGATTTTTACATGGCAAGTCAGCAGGGATGAAGATTTGCACAGAAGACATGGAGCTATTCAAATGAAAACCAATGATGGTAGTCTAAAGTTATTTCCGTTGATTGATCGTAGTTTTCTGATAAACGATCAAAAGGATACTGTAACCAATCATGAATGGTGGATTGGATCCATTTATTACAAGATCCTGATGCATGAATTCAACACGAAAAAATACTATACTCTATTGGGGTATGATGAAAATTCGATCCGAAGCACCAAGAAAAGGATTGAAGTGTTGCATTTTAATGATAATGGTCAACCCGTTTTTGGAGGCTCATTTTTCAGCTTTGCCCAGGATACGATAAGAAAAAAAGATCAATCCAGGTTTTGGATTGAATTCAAAAAAAATGGCAACGGCAGATTACTTTACGACGAAGAAATGGGAATGATCATGTACGATCATCTCATCTCAGAGACAAATGAACCAACCAAAAAATTCACCTATGTTCCAGATGGAGATTATGAAGCCTTCAAATGGGTCAATGGAAAATGGCTACACGTAGAGAAAGTGTTTACATTCAAACTATTGGATGGACAGGCACCTGTAGAAAAGCCCCTGAATGAAAACAAATTAAAACCGGTCAAAAAAGGTTAATCATCCAATTTTAGTACTGCAAGAAATGCTTCCTGTGGTACTTCAACATTGCCTATCTGGCGCATCCGCTTCTTGCCTTCTTTTTGTTTTTCAAGCAATTTCCGTTTACGGCTGATGTCACCACCATAACATTTGGCAGTTACATCCTTTCTCATGGCGGAAATATTTTCACGGGCAACCACTTTTGCACCAATGGCGGCTTGTATAGCAATCTGGAATTGTTGACGCGGCAACAATTCTTTCAATTTCTCACAAAGTTTTCTTCCAAATTCCTGCGCACGGCTGCGATGAATCAATGCAGAAAGAGCATCCACTTTTTCACCATTCAACAGGATGTCCATCTTCACAATGTCACTTTCCCTGTATTCAATCGGTACATAATCAAAGGAAGCATATCCCCTTGTCTGGCTTTTCAGCTTATCATAAAAATCAAATACAATCTCAGTCAGAGGCATTTCAAAGATCAATTCCACACGGGTCTGTGTAAGGTAGCTTTGGTTGATCAACATGCCACGTTTGCCAAGGCATAGTGTCATGATATTGCCGATGTATTCAGGTTTGGTAATGATTTGTGCCTTGATGAAAGGTTCATCAATATTGTTCATTTGTGTGGGATCAGGCATTTCACTGGGGTTGTTTACCCGAATAATGTCCCCTTTTGTGCTGTAGGCAATGAAGCTTACGTTCGGAACGGTTGTAATTACTGTTTGGTTGAATTCCCTTTCCAAACGTTCCTGGATAATTTCCATGTGAAGCAATCCAAGAAAACCACAACGGAACCCAAAACCGAGTGCCTGTGAGGTTTCAAGCTCATAGGTCAGTGAAGCATCGTTCAATTGCAGCTTATCCATGCATTCCCTGAGTTCCTCGAAGTCTTCAGTCTGTACAGGATAGATTCCTGCGAAAACCATAGGTTTGACCTCGGAAAAACCCTTGATCATCGGGGAAGGATTGATGGCATTGACAATGGTATCTCCCACCTTTACTTCCTTTGCATTCTTGATACCAGTAATCAGGTATCCCACATCCCCACACTGTACCTTTTTCTGCTCCTGCATGGTCAGTTTCAAGATACCTACCTCATCTGCCACATAGTCTTGGTCAGTTGAGATGAATTTTATTTTTTCTCCTTTTGAGATGCTACCATTCATGATGCGGTAGTAGACAATGATTCCTCTAAAAGAATTGAATACGCTATCGAAAATAAGGGCTTGAAGTGGGGCTTCAGGATCACCTTTTGGAGAAGGTATCCTGTTGACAATGGCATCAAGAATTCCTTCGATACCAATGCCGGTTCTTCCGCTGGCCAAAAGAATATCTTCTGATTTACAACCAATCAATTCTATGATTTGATCTTTTACCTCTTCAATCATGGCGCCATCCATGTCAATCTTGTTGATGACGGGAATGATTTCTAAATTGTTTTCTACGGCAAGATAAAGGTTGGATATGGTTTGTGCCTGAATTCCTTGCGTTGCGTCTACCAGCAAGAGTGCACCCTCACAGGCAGCAAGCGCACGGCTGACCTCATAACTGAAGTCAACATGTCCGGGTGTGTCAATGAGATTAAGAATATATTCTATACCATCAGTGTGTTTGTAATTGATTTGGATGGCATGGCTTTTGATGGTAATGCCTTTTTCTCTTTCAAGATCCATGTCATCAAGCACCTGGTCCATCATTTCCCTGTCACTGATGGTATTGGTGGTTTGAAGCAATCGATCCGCCAAAGTGGACTTGCCATGATCAATATGTGCAATGATGCAGAAATTCCTGATTTTTTTCATCGAATGGGTTCAGCGGTAAAACGATTAGTGTTCCTGTTTATAAAGCTTTGCGAAGTTAGTCATTTTAAGTATCCTTAAATCCTGGAATATCATAACAGGATCGCAACAGACATGTTCAATGATTGTATCTCAACTTTATAAGAGACGGCCTTCGCTATTTCAAAGCGTTGATGATTTGAACAAATTCACTGGAAATCAAAGATGCACCACCCACAAGACCCCCATCAACGTCAGGTTGTGAAAAAATCTCTTTGGCATTTGCCCCTTTTACACTTCCTCCGTACAAAATTGAGATATTGGCGGCAACTCCCTCACCAAATTGATTGGACAATACAGACCTGATATGGGCATGCATTTCTTGTGCTTGCGTAGCTGTAGCCGTTTTTCCGGTACCGATTGCCCAAATGGGTTCATAAGCGATTACAACCTTTTGAATGGCCTCAGCATCAAGATGAAACAAGGATTCGTTCAATTGTACCGAAACGTAATCATTTTGAGTTCCAGCTTCCCTAATGGCAAGTGGTTCACCACAACAGAATATTGGGGTAATTCCTTTTTCAAGGCAACGGTCAACTTTTTCAGCCAACTGCTGATTGGTTTCCAAAAAATATTCCCTCCGTTCACTATGACCTACCACACAGTAGTGAATATGGATTGATGCCAGCATATCGACGGAAACTTCACCGGTGTAGGCACCAGCCATTTTGTTATGGCAATTTTGGGCAGCAATAAACATATTGGATTTATCACCAACTTGTTGATCAGCAATAATTAAATATGGGAAAGGAACAGCAAATATTGCAAACTGATTATCAGACAATTGTATATCAGCACCAACAATTTCATTGAGAAGTTTTGTTCCTTCTTCAAGTGTATTGTTCATTTTCCAATTGGCTGCTGCAATTTGTTTTCTCATTGTTGTTTGGTTTTAAAGTAATATGTTTTGATCGCTTCCAGTATTGTTGTAGAAGGCTGTTGTCCTTTCATAATCATCCATCGCTTCACTTCTTCTAATAGCTTTTCGAGATCGTATTGATGTTCCATCCCCCATTGAAATGGAGCAATGTATTTGGGTATCAGTGCATCCGGGTTGAATACATTCGAAAATCCACCAATCACTGTTCCACTGTTGAAAGAAGTATTGATGGCAGTTTTTACATGGTCGCCCATGAGGATGCCTGCTTTTTTTCCTGCATTAACAAAGGATGACGTATCCATGTTCCATGCCTTCAAGTCACCGGCAGTATTTTTCAGGTTGGAGCAACTTGTTCCAGCGCCCATGTTACACCATTCACCAATATAGCTATCCCCAAGGTAACCATGATGTCCCTTGTTCGAGTAGGCTTGAAAAATGGTATTCTTAATCTCTCCTCCGACTATGCAATCATTCCCAATATTGGTTCCTGCATACAATGCCGAGCCCATTTTGACCACAGATCTTTTTCCAATATAGAGTGGGCCTCTGAGCATAGACCCTTGCATGATGCATGCTTCTTCATCAATCATTACAGGACCTTCCTGAGTATTGATAAAACAATGCTCCATTTGAGCAGTTGGATGTATATGTAGCGAATGAATTCCTTTTTTTGAAACCTGATCAAGCTGAGGATTGGCGATGAATGTTTTCTTTAGCAAATGAATATCCTCCAACACCAATAATATATTGTGCTGGATAATATCCCAAGGGGTTTTTATTGAAAAAAAAGAATCGTCGGGGGCAGTTTTATGTTCAAAAAAAGTTTTGATATCCAACGAAAACTTTGGGATCAACCTTGCATCCCAAATGAAGTCAGCTGATGCATCATCGTCAATTATCTCCAGTTCAATATCCTGAGACAATGCCAATTTCCGCCATTTGTCTTCTACCGTTAATATTCCTACCCTAAGATCGATAAATGGTCTTGTGAGTGTAAGCGGAAGGAAATCCTTTTGAAAATCGTTGTATTGTAAAAGGAGTTTGGGCATGTGTAATGATAAAGCTACAACCTTGAAGGCAAAAGAAAAACCCTCCTTGAGGAGGGTTTGTTGAAATTACTTCTTTGCGTATTTCTTTTTGAACTTGTCAATCCTACCTGCCGTATCTACCAGGATGTTTTGACCGGTAAAGAATGGGTGTGAGGTGTTAGAAATTTCAAGTTTAATGACAGGATATTCGTTGCCGTCTTCCCATTTGATCATTTCTTTAGACTGAGCAGCTGAACGTGTCAAAAATGAAGTGCCATTACTCATGTCTTTGAAAACTACGAATCTGTAATTGTCTGGATGGATACCTTGTTTCATTGTATTGATTTTTTAGGCTGCATGGATTTGGCCATGACATTTATGAAGTTGCAAATATACTGTTTTTTTAGGTAAAAAATCAGTTTGGTCTAAACTAGCTCCTCATGTTTTCAAACTGGAGGGGTAAATCCAGGTCAGCAGTCCTGCAAACTTGCATAACAGCCTGAAGATCATCTATTTTCTTGCCTGTAACCCTGAGGATATCATCCATGATCTGAGATTGTACCTTGAGTCCTGAATCTTTGATCAGTTTATTGATTTTTTTGGCATCTTCCTGCTTTAATCCGTTTTTTACGATGATGTCCTGTTTGACAGTCTTGCCACTTTGGTAAGCATCTTTGGACATGTCAAATGCATGGGGAGAAATGCCCTGCTTGTTGGCTCGGTTGATCAGGATTTCAACAAGTTGACGCATTTTCATGTCATCTGAAGTTTCAAGGGCAAGCTTCATGTCCTTTTTGTTGAAATCAATTTCAACCACAGCATCTTTGAAGTCAAATCTGTTGGCTACCTCTTTTTTGGTAACATTTACTGCGTTATCAAGCAATTGGGGATCTACTTTACTGAGGATATCAAATGAAGGCATAGGAAAGGTTATTTAGTATTTAAGGTGAATTTCCGGCCTGAGTCAACCCATAACCAGGCACCGAAAATGAATAGCAATACCGAAATAAGTTCAGCCTGTGTAGGATGCATACCGAACAGATCATAGGTTGAGTTGACACGTATTTTTTCTATGAGAAAACGTTCTATGCCGTTTAACATCAGATACAAACCAAACATCCTGCCTGGAGCTACAATTCTTTTTCGGATTGTCCAGAGCAAAATGAAAAGCAATGTCGAGGCAATGATTTCATACAAAGTGGTTGGGAAAACCGGTGGGCTGAGTTGTGCACAATAGTTTCCTGTACAATCCTTAATTGGCACTCCTACCCCGTTGACATTGTGGGGGAAATTATAGGCCCAGAACCAATTGGGCAGAAATGAAGAACCTTCAAAAGAAGCATGCGGAATATTGTCTATGCTGCCGTACTCAGCAACAAGTTGCCTTGTGTATTCAGGATATTGAAGAAGGGATTTGTCAAAATCACCAGGCATAGCCAATTCTATCTTATTGGTTTCGTTGACTTTATAGGCACTATTGAAAATACCCCAGTCTCCGTCTCCTGAAAAATGACAACCCATCCTGCCAATGGCATAAGCAATCATCAATGCTGGTGCTGCGGAATCTATTAAATGCTTGGTTCCTATCTTTTTACCTCTTGCAAAAAGAATGACCGTAATGGCAGCAACGATCAATCCACCATAAAAAGTCAGGCCACTGGGAGCAAGTAGGTTACCAATAGGATCCTGGATAAACCTGTCCCAGTTTTCCAGGTTGTCAAAAACTTTTGCACCAATAAAACCAGCAATGGCAGCATATACTGTGATGTCACCAACCCTTTCATGGGGATATACTTTCACCTTTCTTTCCTCTGGCTTTGCCAAAGACTGCTTTTTCTTTTCATGGTATTTTAACCAGGAAAAAAGACCTCCCAGCATCAATCCTCCAACAAGGCTTCCTTTTGAGGAAAAAATATATTCCTGAGGATTTACCTGACTGTCATTGAGGAAAACACCCAAAATTTTATAGCCGACGATGAATCCGAAAACCAGGTTGAACAACAATTCAGCCTTGCTGGCAGGTTTTCCGACTAGAATGGTTTCTTCTATTGGTGATAGCAGACCTGAAAGTTCCCTGCGTTTCAACTCTTTTGAGAGAATGATGGCAGCAACCACAAAGGCGATGGCTACCAGCAGTCCAAAAGTATTGATGTACTGGGTGAAACCCGGAGGGTCAATGCCTAGCGCATCCTTCAGGAAAAAATAAAGGTTGGGATACATAGCCTCAATTACAGTATTCTTCGTAGGCAGCCATGAGGTTTTGCGCGATCATCTGGGCGGGTCTTCCCTCAATCTGATGTCTTTCAATCATGTGCACCAGTTTGCCATCTTTGAAAAGGGCAACGGCTGGTGATGATGGAGGATAAGGCAAGAGATGTTCTCTCAAACGCTGCACTGCAGCGAGATCAAAACCGGCAAAGGCGGTAGTAAGATGGTCAGGACGCTTGGTGGAATTGTGCACAGACATGAGGACACCTGGTCTTGCACTGCCTGCTGAACAACCACATACAGAGTTAACTACAATAAGTGTTGTGCCTGGGGCAGACAAGATTTCATCTACAGATGCGGGGGTTAAAAGCTCATCAAAACCATTCTCTGTAAGCTCCTCTTTCATTGGAATCACTATTTCTGCTGGATACATATTGTTAAGATTTTAAGCGAAGTTACACATTTGCCGGTTTTGAGTTAATTTCGTTTAAACAAAGTTTGATTTGAAAAGCATACTTGTTTTTATAGCCGCAATTTTCCTATGTGGGAATGCATTTTCCCAGGAAACCAAGCAAGACACGCTGATTGTCAAGCAGGATACCCTTACGCCTGTTCTTCCAGAACCCATCAACCTTGATTCGGTGCTTAGGATCATAAACCTGAACCCTTTTTTCACCCTTCAGGTGGACTCCTCTCTTATATATGACCTGCAAATCAATAAACCATCCGAATTCTATTTTTGGTACCTTAAAAACGCTCCTATCGGTGTCAAAATAGACAAGAATACTGGTTTGCTGTATTTTAAGGCGGAGAAATCATATTTTAAAAGCGGTAAATTAAAATATGATATCCCTTACAATGTTGAAGTAGGTGTCCAGAACCTCAGGGATGCAAAAGATCGCATTGAGTCAGGGTTTACCATTATGTTTTACAGTACCGAGGTTGTTGTTTCTAAATTGAAGCCAACCATTGGTAACACTGTATTGCTAGAAGAGGGTGATTCAGTCAGATTCAGGGTTCAGTGCGAAACCGGTAGCTTTCCTGTGGAACAAATCACCATCAACTCCAACCTGCCCATCAGCAATTTCAAATCTGTCAATAAATGCGATGATGAGTTTGGATGGATGGTCCCTTATGATTTTATCCGTGAAAATGATACTGCACGCCAAAAAATTCTGGTGCTTCAATTTATTGGAACGGACAAATTCAGGAACAGTGATACCGCAACAGTCAGGGTTTTTATCAAACCAGGCATCAATTACCCTCAAAAAAACCAAGAACATTTTCAGGTGACCAATGAAATAAAAAAATATGTCACCAATCTTAAACTGACTTTTTTTGTCATCAGCACAAACATTAAAAAAACAAAAAATACAAGAACAGGTTTTGATATTTCTGGTTCAACTACAGCCATGTTGGGCACCATCATTTCCAGTACAGGAACATCAATAAGCGCCAAAAATATGGGGAAAGTACTGCCCTCCGTTGGTCTTACCCTGGTTCCTGTAAAAGAAGCCGTGTCTCCTAATAAGGTACAGGAACAAAATACAGCATCCCAAGTCAGGGCCACCATCAAAAGGCTTGATTACATGATTACTGAGAACATGACCATTGGTGACCGTGATCCGGAAATCCTGGCAAAAACAAAGAAGCTAAGAGATGAACTAAAACAATCCCAGCTTCAATTGGTGGATTTACCACTGGTAGAATTTGACCCACGTTACTCCCAGGAGGATGCCGAAAAATACTTCAACAATCCCAAGGTCAACAAGAAATACAAACTCAAGGTCAACTAAAAATTATTATCTACAGATAGCCGAGAATCTTGAGCATGCTCTGGGCAGATTGTTCCTTCGCATAAACCCAATCGTGGAGTTTTCCATGCCTGTCTCTTCCAACAATGATATGCTTTGGCGATGGGATCATGCAATGCTTGATTCCACCATATCCACTGATTTGATCTTGATAAGCCCCAGTATGGAAGAAGCCAAGATAGAGTGGTTCTTTTGAATCATCACCTGTAATCTTAGGCAAGAACACTTCATTGATATGCTCCTCGGAATCATAATAATCATGGCTGTCGCAAGTGAGACCACCCAAAACTACCCGTTGGTATTCATTTTGCCACTTATTGATGGGCAACATGAGAAATTTCTCACCTATCCCCCAGGTGTCTGGCAAGGTGGTGATAAAAGAAGAATCAATCATGTACCAGATTTCCCTGTCGTTCTGTACTTTTTCAGCCAAGACAGAGTATACATGTGCCATGCTTTCACCAACAGTGAAGCTGCCAAACTCCGTGAAGATATTGGGCATCGGAACCTTGGCTTTTTTACAGGCTTTTTTAATGGTACCCACGATCTCATTGATCATGAAAGCATAATCATATTCAAACCCCAATGAATGCTTAATCGGGAAACCTCCGCCAATATTAATGGAATCCAATTCCGGGCAGATCTTTTTTAACTGACAGTAGAGATTGATGACTTTGTTCAATTCACTCCAGTAATAGATATCGTCTTTTATTCCCTTGTTGAGGAATATATGCAGCATCTTCAATTGGAATTTCTCCTCATAACCTTCAATCTGGTCTACATAAAACTCCAGAATATCTTTGGCCCTGATGCCGAGTCGAGAGGTATAGAAAGGAAAATTGGGCTCTTCCTCAGCGGCAACACGGATTCCCAATTTAAATGGAACCCTGACACCTCTTTTATAACGGTCAAGCTCTTCCTTGTTATCAAGGATAGGTATGACGTTTTTAAAACCGGTATTGATCAGACGGGATATACGGGATGTATATGTTTTCTGTTTAAACCCATTGCAAATGATAAAAGTGTCTTTGGTGATCTTCTTCCTTTTGTACAGATTATTGATGATTTCAATATCGTATGCAAAAGAAGTTTCAAGATGGATATCATGCTGCAAGGCCTCTTCAACAACAAATGAAAAATGCGAACTTTTTGTGCAATAGCAATAATGGTACTTCCCTTCGTAGTTGTGTTTCTTGAAAGCCTTCTGGAACAAATCCTTGGCCTTGTTGATCTGTGATCCTATTTTGGGAAGATACGTGAGTTTCAAAGGCGTGCCATACTTGTCAATGATGGCTTTTAAATCAAGATCATTGAAATGCAGGTAACCATCTTTGGTTTCAAAGCCTTCCTGGGGAAAATAAAACGTCTGTTTGACAAGGTCTGTGTAGGTATTGCTCATTTTACCGTTTCCGTCTGTTTAAGTTGTTGAATCGCAATGAGGCACAAAATTAATTTTTTTCACCATCTGAAATAAAAAACCGGATGTTTATTTGACATCCGGCTTACTGATTGAATCAGTATGGGTTATTTTACAGAAACAACCAATTGCTTGAAAGACTCAGGATTGTTCATGGCAAGATCTGCAAGTACCTTGCGATCGAGATCAATTCCTTTGACCTTAAGCTTATTGATGAACTCAGAATATTTCATTCCTTCTTCCCTGACTGCTGCATTGATACGAACTATCCAGAGGCTTCTGTAGTCTCTCTTCTTGAGTTTACGACCAACATAGCTATAAGTGAGGCCTTTCTCGAGTACGTTTTTGGCAACGGTATAAACATTTTTCCTTTTTCCGTAGAATCCTTTCGCCTGCTTAAGAATTCTTTTTTTACGGGCCCTGGAGGCTACCGCATTTTTTGAACGTGGCATATTGTAATGAGTTTAAATTTGAAGTAATGTGAAAGGCCTTATTTCAGGCGAAGGAGTCTTTTTACGAAATCAAGATTGGCATGATGTACAACACCTTGAACACGGAGTGCACGTTTGCGTTTGTTGGTTTTCTTGGTGAGCAAGTGACCTCTTGTAGGCTTTCTGTAAGTGATCTTTCCGCTGCCGGTGATCTTAAAAGTTTTTTTAGCCCTTGAGTGGGTTTTAACTTTTGGCATGACTATAATTTTAAATTTACCCCTGCTGGTGCCTTCGAACAGACGAAGAACTTATGGAACCTTTTGGGAATAGTTTTCAGTCGTTAAACTGAAAGGAGTGCAAAATTAAATGATTTTGGGGATAAATCAGAAATTTATCCCCAAAAAATCCTGTTTATTGCTTTTTAGCGGTCCAGGTATTGTTATCACTGTTGAAATCAGGGAATACCTTTTCAGGATCAATGGTAACTTTTAACAGTTCCTCAGTAACACGAATCCTTGTTTTGAAAATACCTCCATTCTGCCAAATTTCAACAGGAAGCTTGATCCTTCCTTTATTACCAGCAACTGTTTCATACTCAATGACAACAGGCATGGCAGCTTTTTCGAGGTTTTCAAGGGTGATGATGGCTCCATTGTTGGCATTGTTGCCCTGGTACTCCACATTGGTGATGGCCTGATCAAGTCTCCAATTTTCAAGAAACATGGCTTTCCAGAACCATCCCAAATCCTCGCCTACCCCATTTTCCATGCTCCTGAAAAAATCCCAAGGGGCTGGATGTTTGAAAGACCAATCACGGATGTATTTTTTAAAGGCTGAATCGAATCGTTTCGGTCCTACTATTTGTTCTCTTAATAAAGTAAGTGCAAAACCTGGCTTCATGTAGAGTGAAAGCCCAATGTTGGCTTCTTTCAATGCGTCTGGCGTTTTCATGATGGCTTCAGACCTGTCGCTGTACAAGAATTTAGCCATACTGTGCGCATTCATTTCTTTTGAGGCATACTCTCCATTGTTAAAGTCCTGAGAGGCAATGTCATTGATAAATGTGTTGAATCCTTCATCCATCCAGCCATATTTTCTTTCGTTGCTTCCTACAATCATGGGAAACCAGGTATGTCCAAATTCATGGTCGGTAACACCCCAGAGTCCTCCTGTTTTTGCAGTAGACCCACAGAATACGATACCCGGATATTCCATTCCACCAACATTGCTGGCTACGTTGGTGGCAATGGGATAAGGATATTCAAACCATCTTTTGGAATAGTTTTCAATGCTTGCTTTTGTATATTCGGTACTTCTTCCCCAAGCATTTTTACCATCTGAACTGCTGGGATATACTGACTGAGCCAAGGCCTTTTTACCGCTGGGAAGATTGATCCTTGCTGCATCCCAGATGAAAGAGGTTGATGATGCCCAGGCAAAATCCCTTGAATTGGCAATGGCATACTTCCAGGTAAGTTTTGCCGTTGAAGGCCTTGAGGCTGGATCCTTGATTTCCTCTTTGCTCCTGATCATAACCGTTTCATCACTCAGGTGGGCTTTCTGGTATCTTTTCAACTGTTCTGCCGTCATCACTTCTGAAGGATTGAGCAGGTCTCCAGAGGCAACTACAACATGACTTGCCGGGGCAGTGATGGAAACTTCAAAATTGCCATACTCCAAGTAAAATTCGCTTGCGCCCAGATAAGGGAGGGTATTCCAACCTTGAATATCGTCAAAAACACAAATTCGGGGATACCATTGTGCAATGGCATAAATGTTGCCATCTGCATTTTTGAGGATGCCTGTCCTGTCTGCACCATATTCTGGAACAGTGTAGGCATAATCCACTTTTACCATGACCTTATCACCCCCTGCCTTCAATAATCTTGGAAGGTCAACCCTCATGCGGGTATCTGTGATTTCAGGTTCAACTGTAGATTCGGTGGTTTTACCACCAACAGAGGAGATGATTTTAACAGATTTGATGGTATATCCGCCTTCGAATGGGGTTGCAGCATTTCCATACCTGCTTCTGCCGGCTACAGGAAGCTTGGCAAAGCCCCTTGAGTTGGGATTGAAAAGGTTCTGGTCCAATTGAAACCAGAGGAAACCAAGGTTGTGGGGGCTGTTATTGGAATAGGTCAGCGTTACTGATCCGGCAATCTGATTGTTCTGATCATTCAATTCAGCACTGATCTTGTAATCAGCCTTGTTTTGCCAATAAGCCTTTCCTGGCTCACCATTTCCTGAACGGGTAAGGCTACCGTGTTCTTTGTAAAAGAGAGGATTGAAAAGTTCATTGGCGTCGTACTTGGAAACAGGCTTTTCCTGTTCCTGAGCAATGGAGAAACCAAATGAACACATAAATAACAAGACAAAGACGGAGCATTTTTTAAACATAGCTGTAAATTGAAAATTGATTTATTTTAAGCTTTCCAACAATTGTTTAGACTTGAGTTTTATTTCTTGGTCTTCTTTGGTCTTTGCAGGCAATTTCAGCTGATAATTGAGCAGCTCAATCGCTTGCAAAGATTTCCCCATTTTTTTATACGCCATGGCCAGATCATGGTTATTCAAAATGAAACCAGGGTCTAATTTACGGGCTTTTTCATAAAGTGTAATGGCCTCTTCTGTAGAGGCAGCGGGGAATCCCTTGTTCATGAGTTTTAGCGCAGCCCTGGCGGCAGGATTCAATGAAGCAACCTCATCATTCCATTTTGCCAAAGTATACATTGCCTTTGTGTAGTTGGGATCGATGGATAAAGATTTTTCGGCCATTGTTCTGAGTTGCATGGTTAGCCTTGTTTTATCCTTGATGGAGGCATATTCAATCATCTTGCCGATGACCATCGCTTTGGCATACCGCACATCTGCCCGGTTGGAATCAATGGAAAATGCTTTTTCAGTGTATTTGTCAGCCAATATATACATTGACTTGCTTTCCTCCTCCTTGGCTATGGATGTTCCCTCCATACAATAAAGCTCAGCAATACGAACAAGAACAGGAATATTTCTGGGATCATTTACCATGAACGATTCATATTTTCTGATGGCTTCCATGGTCTTGAACTGGCGTTCCAACAATCTGGCCTCATCAATCAAAGGGGATTGTTGTGCAAACAAATGAACAGTAGACAGTAATAATATCGTGAAAAGGAAATTATATTTCACTTGTTCTTTTTTTTAGTTGTATACCCACCTGTCCCAGGAATCCCTCAATCGGTGGATTTGATTTCATGATGCTGATATCAATTTCACTGGCAATGGGGAAACTTTCTGCAATCGCGACGAAAATCTTTTCTGCAACCACTTCCAACAATTGCTCTGGCATCGAGAATACCTTCTTCATCACACTATAGACAGCAGCATAATCGATGGTATCTGACAATATTTTGATACGGTGATTATTATCCATTACAATAACAATATTGATGATGAATTCAGTGCCACACATATTTTCCAATGGATGTACTCCGTGATAACCAAACAATCTGATATCTTTTAAAATAATGTTCATGATCAATTTCCAAAAAAGAGATAAGCTACAAAGATGGCTGTAATGATGCCCACTAAATCGGCCATCAACATGCTTGGTATAGAATAGCGTGTATTTTTAATGCCCACAGATCCAAAGTATACAGCTACTACATAAAATGTGGTATCACTGCTTCCTTGAAAAATAGCAGACAACCTGCCTGCAAAAGAGTCTGCACCATAGGTTGTCATGGTGTCCACCATCATGGCCCGGGAGCCACTCCCACTCAATGGTTTCATCATGGCCGTTGGAAGTGCTGAAACAAACTGCGTATCCATCCCCATGTATGAGAATAAAGTCTTCATTCCATCGGTGATGAATTCAAATGCTCCGGAAGTACGCAATACACTGATGGCAACAAGCATGGCAACCAAATAAGGAATGATCTTGATGGCAATCTCAAAGCCACCTTTGGCACCTTCTATAAATGACTCAAAGACATTAATCTTTTTGTACATCCCTCCACACAAGAAGACAAGAAATATTAGGAGAATTAGACCATTGCTCAATACCGTTGAAAAGGACTCGATTTGTACCTGGGAAAGGAAAATCTTGAGGTAGGCTATCAACAGTCCAATGAGCAATGAAATACCACCTATCCAGGCCAAAATGACTGGTTGAATGAGGTTTATTTTTTGCCGGATCGATACAATGCTAAGCGCAGCCACAGTTGCTGCAAATGTAGCAATCATGCAAGGAATAAAAATATCCGTTGGATTGGCAGCAGGAGGACTAACCGAGGCCCTCATCGCGATGATACTGATGGGAATCAAGGTGAGGCCGGAGGCATGCAGTACCAAAAACATGATTTGGGCATTGCTGGCTGTTTCCTTATCAGGGTTAAGGGTTTGAAGACTTTCCATGGCCTTTAGGCCAAAGGGAGTTGCGGCATTGTCCAGCCCCAGCAAATTGGCTGAAAAATTCATCATCATGTGCCCATAGGCAGGATGTTGGGGGGGGATTTCGGGAAATAATTTTTCTGTAACGGCTTTGAAAATAAGGGGGTCACCGGTGATTACCCATTTGCCTAAAGCAATGGCAAAAGCAATGATGAAAAAGAAGAACCAGATATAATTTAATGCCATCGGTCAATGATTGCTTTGAATGTAATTCCAACAAAGGATGCCCTTATCGCATCATTCACACTATCTTTGCCACGCAAAATCAAAACTATGGCATTACAGGCTGGCATTGTCGGATTACCAAATGTAGGAAAATCAACCCTATTTAACGCACTCAGCAGTGCAAAAGCACAGGCAGCGAATTTCCCTTTCTGCACAATTGAACCAAATATCGGAGTGATTACGGTTCCTGATGACAGGCTCATTGAACTTGAAAAAATTGTCAAGCCTCAAAAAGTCGTGCCTACCACGGTTGAAATTGTCGACATCGCAGGCTTGGTCAAGGGTGCCAGCAAAGGGGAAGGATTGGGCAACCAGTTTCTTGGAAATATTAGGGCAACGGATGCCATTATCCATGTGCTGAGGTGCTTTGAGGATGATAATGTTATTCATGTAGATGGCAGTGTAAATCCTATTCGTGATAAAGAAGTCATTGACACTGAGTTGCAATTGAAAGACCTAGAAAGTGTTGAGAAAAAACTTTCCAAATCAGAAAAACTGTCCAAGAGCAGTGATCGCGAAATTTTGAGGGGAATTGAAGTGCTAAGGGCTTTAAAAGAGCACCTTGACCAGGGTAAGAATGCCAGAGCATTTGAGATCAGTGAAGAAGAAAAAGAAAAATTCATCAACGATATGTTCTTGCTGACCATTAAACCGGTCGTTTATGTATGCAATGTTGATGAGAAAAGTGTTGTGACTGGCAACATCTTTACTGAACAGGTAAAAGAAGCCATCAAACATGAACATGCTGAAATTCTTTTTGTCAGTGCAGCAATTGAAAGTGAAATAGCTGTTATGGAAAGCTATGAAGACAGGATGATGTTCCTGACTGACCTCGGACTTTCAGAAAGCGGTGTGGTGAGATTGATCCGATCAACCTATACATTGCTGAACCTTGCCACCTATTTTACAGCTGGCATACAGGAAGTCCGGGCCTGGACCATTACCAAAGGGATGCTGGCTCCACAGGCTGCAGGTGTAATCCATACCGATTTTGAAAAAGGGTTTATACGGGCTGAAGTGATTGGATATACTGACTTTACAACCCTTGGATCAGAAGCAGCCTGCAAAGAAGCAGGTAAAATGGCTGTACAGGGCAAAGATTACATCGTACAGGATGGAGACATCATGCATTTCAGGTTCAATGTTTAACGAAGTTCTCTTCCATTAAAATGCATAAAAAAAGACCGGCTCAGATGAGACCGGTTTTTTTTTATTTCAATTAAAATCTATTGTGGCAGTAGGACCCTATCAATTTTGTGGTATACACCATTGATGGCATGCCTGTCAACTGATGTAATTTTTGAATAGGTTGGGTTTTTAAACCCTTTGACACCCTGTGTTGCATCAACTGTCAACAATGGAGCTGTAGGCAATGAAGCAGACAGAAGCGTTGGTACGGATGTTGCTGCACTGGGAAGATTAGGAGAAAAGGCACGACCCATCAATACATGGTAGGCAACAATTCCACGTACAGTAGCTGCAGGGAGCAATTTGAATGAATTGGGTGAAGGGGCTAAACCTAGGCCAGTAAACAATGCATTGAATGCTGCATTAGTAGGCGCCATTACCGTAAAATTGGCCAATGGATTCGCCAAATAATCCTGAAAACGAGAACCAGTAGGAACTCCGGTATCCGCTGCAAGTATGGCTGCAACAAGGTAACCCATATCCGTCTCTCTGGATATCGTATCCAGTAAAACCCTTGTTGGTGGAGCCACAACAGCAGCAGTAACATGAATGGCTCCGTTGGCTGCATCAACATCAGGTGTAACTACAGGTATGTTGTTGACCCAAACCCTGTCGCCTCTTTTAGAAGGGAAATTGCTGAAACGAACAAGTGGATTTGTGTTGGGTGCAGGAATGATAAAGGCAGTGGGCATCTGTACATTGGGGAAAGCAGTCGGTACAGCAGATGACATCAACTTACGGCCAGGAATAACATGGTACTGAATGATGCTGGCAACTGATGCAGCTGGAAGTGCATTGATAGCAGCCAAAGGAATTCCGGACAAGGTGAAAGCGGCATCACTTGGAGCAAACACAGTAAACACATTGTTCTTGTCAGAAACAGCAGCCATCAAGCCTGCTTTGGTAACTGCTGCCTTAAGGATTGAAAAATTGGGATTGGAATTCAGAATGTCTCCAATTGTGCTGCCTGCATTTGTTGAAATGATGGGCGTTGCAGATGGAACATCCTTGTTGCAAGAAGTTGATGCTACCACTACCAATAAAACCAGTGGAAGGATAAACTTGAGTGAATTGTATATTTTTTTCATGATAATTTGTTTATTTCAATGATTTGTGTGGACCAATTAGAAAATGTTATACCCAAAAGATACATAGTAAAGGCCTCCAATGGATGGATTGGCCAATGCAGTTATATAATATTGATTGAGCAAATTATTGGCACCCAATTTGAAAACAGAATTGATGGCTGGTAACCTGTAACTGATCTGGGCATCAAGAACTTGGTAGGATGGAACATCTCCATTGGCAAGATCACTTTCATAATAAAAGGCTGATTGGTAGCGATAAACGAAATTGAACCCAATGCGTTTGCTTTTACCAAAACCAGTGTTACCAAAGCTTGCATTAGCCCTGTACTTTGGTGCATTGAAATAAGTGATGTAACCGTTGGGAACATCACCCAATTGATCAGAGGAGAAATTCGAATTCAGATAGAACCCTTTCTTGAATTTGTACTCCAATGAAATACCATATCCTGAAGTTTTTACAGGAGTAGGTGAATTGATAGGGAAAGAAATGATTCTTCTTGTAGCAGCATTGATCACATCTGCAGGGCTAGGTGTACTCTTGGTTGATTGTGCTACGATAACACGCGTAATGAAATCTTGGTAATTACCAATATATCCATAAACGTCTACCAATAATTTTGATTTGGCAAGCAATCCACGATAACCTACTTCAAAGGATGTTACAGCCTCTGGGTTGAATTCAGGAAGGTCCTGTACTTTCAGCTGTCCTGCTCCGAGAGCAGCAACAGAATACACTGGATTGGTAGTTACCTTATAGAAATCTTTCATGGCAGGGACACCACCAGAAAGAATCGCTCCACCCACTGCAAGGTTGATGTATTGTTGTTGGGTAGAAGGGAATCTGTAAGCCGTTTGGTAAGAGAATCTGAGATGATTGTCTTTTGCAACTTTAAAGAGCATGGTTGCTCTTGGTGTAAAACGACCTTTGAAGTTTTCATTCTTGTCAAATCGACCAGAAACGGTAGAGGTTATACTGACCTTCAACAGCATAGAGATTGGTTCTGTCTATCAATCTACCACCACCTTTTGAAATCGGCCTTAATCTAATTCCATCATACAATGATTGAAACTGTGCACTCCCTGCGACAGGCCTTCCAGCGTCTGCTAGAGAACGTGCAAGGTTGTGGGCATCAGTATGGGACATGCCATTCAACTTTCCACCAAGGAAAGCTTGTCCATACTCAGTATACCACTGAAGCGATGGCTTCCACGCTTCATTGAACAAACGGGTTGTGATAGTGGTATTGTATGCCTGGCCAGCATTTTCCTGCGTAGTATAAGCCCTCAACATCCAGTTCTTGCCTCTATTGAATTGGTAAGCTTATAATTCAGTGAGCCGCCCAATTTAAAGTTAATGGTGTTGGGATTGGTAACTTCTTTTTCGGAATAACCTGTCCTGGAAACCAGGTTTGGTGTTCCTGTTAATGTAGAAATGTAGGGAGCCAAGAAAGGTGCCTGACCAGCAATACCGTTTAGAACAAGGTTCAAATCAAGGTTGGTTTCATCTCCATATATGTTCAAACCGTCATAGTTGGGGTCAGTACTGCGTGTTCCAGGAGTAAATTTATTAAAATTGCTTCCTGCTGCTCTGTTAACGTTTCTGCTGTCAGCGGCAAGCCAATCTTTGGCTTGAATGAGGCCTGCAGTAAACTTGTAGGCAAACCTGTCAGAAACTTTTTTGGCATAACGAACATCCCAATTGTAATAAGGTGCAGGATCACGGTATTTCCCATCCGTGTGCATCATACCATTCTTTAGTTGGAATGAAAGACCTTGATATTTGAAGGGATCTTTGCTATTGATCAGCAAAGTACCGTTCATGCCTCCTGGGCCATAGAGCGCTGATGAGGCACCTTGCAAAAGCTCCATGCTTTCAACATCGAGTTCATTGAGTGCCGCAATGCTTCCCACAGAAAAGTTCAAACCAGGAGCTTGATTGTCCATTCCATCAACAATCTGTGTAAACCTGGTATTACCACTACCGGCGAAACCTCTTGTAGTAACAGTTTTAAAGGTTAAGCTGGATGCAACCATGTCTATACCTTTGAGGTTTGTTGCCATGTCAAAATAGTCTGCGGAAGGTGAATTCCTGATGGATGCAAGGCTCACACGTTCAATAGAAACAGGAGACTCGAGGATTTTTGTTGGTGTTCTAGTTGCAGAAACAACCACCTCTTCACCCAAAGTAGAAGTAGGATTTAGTGAAACCGATTTCATTTCACCAGCGCCTGCAACACTTATTTCAGTGATGCCAAAACCAATGGAAGAAAACAGGATAGTAACAGGAAATTTGGTTTTTGAGGGCAAACTGAGCCTAAAATTACCTTTGTTATCGGTAAATGTTCCATTAGAGTTCCCTTTGAGGGTAACAGAAACAGAACCCAAGGACTCCCCCCCCATTGCACTTTTTACATTTCCGGTTATAATCACATTTTGCGCGTTAACAATAGCCGGCAGCATCAACAACAGCAAAGCTGCAAAGCAAGCTAATCTTTTCATAAGCAGTAGTTTTGATCAAATTTTTGCCAAAATAGGCATTGTTAATATCATTAACAAATTTTGAAACAACTAAAAAAGCCTAATGTTCAGACTGTTTAAAATTGGAAGTTTCAATCGCTGAATCTAATTTAGTGGCATGAACCAATTTAATTTTCCTTCGCAAACAGCTTTTTATTCAGGTAAAGTGAGGGATGTATACACTATTCGTGATCAATATCTGGTCATGGTGGCCAGCAACAGGATATCCGCTTTTGATGTGATTTTGCCGAGACCAATTCCTTATAAAGGACAGGTTTTGAATCAGATAGCTGCGTATATGTTAAGCAATACCAAAGATATTTGTTCCAATTGGCTCATCGATGTGCCTGCACCCAATGCATCCATTGGCCATCTTTGTATACCCTTCAAAATAGAAATGGTTGTCAGGGGCAACCTGGTTGGTCATGCCTGGAGAACATACCAAACAGGCAGAATGCTATGTGGCCAAACCATGCCAGATGGCTTGAAGGAAAATGATTTTTTCCCAACCCCTTTAATTACTCCTTCAACAAAAGCGGCTGCAGGTCATGATGAAGACATCAGCGAAGCTGAAATTATTGCTCAAGGACTGGCAACTGCAGAAGAATGGGAAGTACTGAAAAAATATACATTGGCCTTGTTTGAAAGAGGTAAAGCCATTGCTGCCAAACAAGGCCTCATATTGGCAGATACCAAATATGAGTTTGGAAAACTTGATGGTAATATTGTTTTGATGGATGAAATACATACACCCGATTCATCAAGGTATTTCTTTGCAGAAGGATTTGAAGAAAGACAATCCAAAGGAGAAAGACAGCTACAGTTGAGCAAAGAATTTGTGAGAGAGTGGTTGATGGCCAATGGATTTATGGGCAAAGAAGGACAATCTGTCCCTGAAATGTCTGATGAATGGATTGCGACGATCTCAGGAAGATACATTGAGTTGTATGAAAAACTGATTGGTGCGCCCTTCAAACCTCAAGAGATCTCTGATCAGGAAACTTATGACAGGGTTGTTACAGCATTGAATGAGCTCCCTTAGATTGTTTTATTTTCCCGGGAAATGGCATCGATACGCTGCTTGGACTTGTTGAATATATTTCGTCCCTTGTCCAGCCCCTTTCTGGCTTCTTTCTGCTCCTGCTCTGGTAATTGGGTGATTTCAAGACATTCATTACTACAACAACCACTGAGCGCAGTCTTGCATGCCTCACACTGGATGAAAAGCAAATGACAGCTGCTATTTTTACAATTCACGTGCTCATCACATGCTTTGCCACAAATATGACAGTTGGAGATCACATCTTCTGTGATGCGTTCACCAAGCCGTTCATCAAAGACAAAGTTTTTGCCAATGAAATTATTTTCCAGTCCATTTTCACGAACTTGGTTGATATAATTGATGATTCCTCCCTCTAGGTGAAATACATTCTTAAAGCCTTTGTGTAGCATCCAGGCACTGGCTTTTTCACAACGGATGCCTCCAGTGCAATACATAATGATAGGACGGTCTTTCTGATTTTCAAACATGCTAGAAGCCATCGGTAACTGTTCCCTGAACGTATCACTGGGTATTTCAATGGCATCTTTGAATCTTCCCACTTCATATTCGTAGTGATTGCGCATATCAATCACCATTGTATTGGGGTCTCTCACCATTTCATTGAAGGATTGGGCGTCTACATATCGTCCTTTATTTTCCATTGAAAATGCAGGGTCTTCAATGCCATCGGCCACAATTTTCTTTCTCACTTTGATGTCAAGCACATAAAAAGAGTTGCCTTTTTCTTCCACTGCCTTATTCAGCCGCATGCCCTCCAGGGCAGGAAAACTGTATAGAAATGTTTTAAGAGACTCAAAATGCTGCACGGGACAATTGATTTGTGCATTAATCCCTTCTTTTGCTATATAAATGCGACCAAAAACACCCAATTGGTTGAGTTGGCGATACCAATCATCCCTCATTTTTGCTGGGTCATGGATGGTAAAATAACAATAAAAAGAAACTGTATTCTTAGGTGTAGGGTCAAGTTCTGCCCGTTCCTTCAAGACTTGCCTTGAAACCCTGTTATGAAGTGTAGCCATAAATGATTTTAATTCCTGGTGATGTTGGAAATTCGGTTGCAGGCCGAACAAAATCTAAAACACAGCAAAATTAACAAAAAGGATTGATGACCCAATCAGTTATCCGTGAAAAGGGAAGAGAAACCTCGTATGCCAAGCCTAAAACCATGTGTTGAACCTAGAGATTGACCGTGACCCTTAACATAATCAAAACGCAGCAATTTGAATATATTCTCAATACCCATAAATAACTCCTGATAATTCCTGTTTTTCAACATGATCATGTTGGTGCCTGTAACAAGACGTAAATTAAGCTTCTTGATGATTGGAATCTTATTGGTCAGCAATCCATTGAGCTTATATTCTGCATGAAACTCTCCAAAAAATCTTTCTTTATTGGAGAATGCATAAAAAGGAGCGACCTGAAAACTTTCCACATAAGGTGTCGCTTTTCTTGTCAAATTTCCGATAAAATGATTATAATCTGGCAACGCTACACGCTCTGTATTCAAGAAGCCTCCTGATTGAATTTTATATTTAAATTCTCCACCAATCTTAAAGTTGATATCTCCGGTAATTGAGAACTTCCATTTCCCAAACTTTGAATCATTGTCAGATAATCCGCTGATCGCTTGAGAGTATTGAAAACTGAAAACAGGTGATCTTGAAAAAGAATTTACCTGACCATCTGGTAATTCAACATATCTAGCACCAGGCCTGAACCGGAACCTGACTGATGCTACAAAAGACTGATGGGCTAGCAATGGCCCAGCTCCTGCTTCAATGGGGTAATTGGGCGTCAGGCTTTTCAACCTGCTTCTATCACCCGAAATGTGGACTGTATCAATATTGGACAATGGCTTCCTGTTTTGGTATTGAATGTTTGCATCCATGTCTATGCCATGGCCCAAAGATTTGAAATACCCTGCTTGAATAAAATTTGCCTGGTATACTTTCATATAATTAGCCCCATCAAACAGGGTTGATACGGTATTCATGATCTGAGGAATGGGGTTGGCATTGTTGAACTGAAAAACCTTTTTACCCATTGACAAAGAAACCCTGTTCACAAATTTTTTACCATACCTGAAAGAACCAGAGAAATAAGCATTGAACTGATGGTTTGAGGTACCATACCGCAAAACCGGAGTGATTGAAACCTGCCTTCTTCCGCTTAAGTCTTTTTCGAAATTGGCTGATCCTTGCAATGCCCATCCCTCGACAGTATTAAAGCTCAATGATTTAAGCAATGGATCAAAAGACAATGATGTTTTTTTGCTTCTATTGATAAAACGAGGACCGTTGATCAACACACCCAAGCCGGTGATGCGGTTCTGAATCTTATCCAATGAGTCCAGGTATCTTGGATCTTCTCTCCGCTTTTCGAGCGAATCCTTCTTTTTAAAATCTTCGATTTCTTCTTTCAACAATGGAATTGGCCTGGATGCATCCCAAAAAGCAGATGACCTTTTATTGGACAATGAGTCAAATTTCAAAATTGTTCGTCCAAATTGTTTTTTATCAAATACTGGATCAACAACATACTTAGCATATATGGTTGAGAAATAACCTGAAGCAGCAAAACCCATAAAGTTCACTTCAGGGAAAATGGTTTGCGTGGCCACCATCCACGTATTCAGATCGATGGGATTATATTGTTGCTCTATCCGAATCTTATCAGCAAACTCCAACTGAGATTCCTTGTCAATTGATAGGTTAACTGAATGAATGTTCCAGCTATTCTCGATGATTTGGATGTAACCGGTAAATAACGGCTCCCATTTTCGTCTGGGTATTACCTGGATCTTGTTGACTTGGTATCCATTTTCAAAAAAAACACCGAGATATTTGTATCGATAGTATGCCAGAGCACCTTCTGCAATTGGAGAAACAAAACCTCTTGGATTGAAAGTTTTGGGTAGAGCAACAATGTTGTCATAAAAGGAAATCAAGATCGGATTTGCCAATCCAAGGCCATTTGTTTGGCCACTCACCCTTGTTGACTTTACCACAACCCGAAGATCATCAGGTTGTCTGAAGGCGATGTCAGAGATGGATTCTGAAAGGAAAATGATTTTATTTTTTGAGCTGTCCCCGTCTTCGAAATCAACGGGTTGACCCAAAAAATTATCAGGGAAATTGACTGTTCTGATCAGCCCTTTCAAATACGCTTCGCATGTATAGCCGCCCACCTGTGTCTGGTAAAACTTGCGCTGTCTTATGGCGTTTCGGATAATTTCATATGCTGGATCCTCCCCTCCTGCCTTGACTTTCACCTCAGCAAGGGTAAGGGTTGTATTCTTCATTGTTATTTTCACGCGCATCTCATCACCACCAACCAAGGTATCAATGGTCATGGTTTCATAACCAACATGCTGAACAACAAAATGATAGCTGCCTTTAGGGAGTTCCATGAAGAATTTGCCCTGATCATTGGATAACACTGTCCTCTTGGTTTCTTTCACAGTGATGGAACAAAAACCTACAGGATTATTGGACTGATCAACAACTATCCCATTGATTTTTGTGGCAAAGGAACTGATGCAATACATCAATAACGATATCAATAACAGAAAACACTTGCTGTTCCTCATGCAGGGTATTCTTGACTTGTTCTATTTCTTGATTAGGTTGACCAAGGAACGTGAAGTGGAAGCAGACAATCCTGAAGTCAAACCCCCTATCAATGCAGTTATCAGTATGATTAGATAGGGTGAGTCATTTTTGATCACCAACATTGAAATGCGTTTGGCAAGAATATGATCATTTGAAATACTGATGAAAAGAGCCATCAATCCCCACAACATGAAAACACCGGTAAATGCAGACAGAAAAGACAGTCCCCAATGTTGAGGGATGAAAAAGCCAGTGAGCATGCCTGCAATAACAACAGTCCACCAGGGAAAGTAAAGGCCTAATCCATAAGCCAATGATGCGGTAATGATAGCAGAGACGATAAATTTCATGATTTTGTTGTATTTATTTGGATGCGAAACTCATTTTCCATTTGCATTTTGCTCCTTCAATGGCAGCAGATTCCATGAACCAAAGTTTGTAATAAGCCCCCTTTGCCCATTGATCTATGAAGTTATCATAGAATTTACTGCCCGGATTACCACTCTGCCCACCTGGATAAACACCATATGCATTGGTGGGGCTGGTCATTTCCACCACCATGCGCCAACTTGGACCATGATCATGCTGGGTGGCATTGATGATACCATTTCCACCACCATTGATCAAACCTTCTCTGGCGAAAGCCATGGCATTGGTCTTGAGCAAATGATAGACAGTGGTATTTTTATACCTGGCCCATTCTAGTTTATTTTCTTTCTCCAATGAAGCCAACTTTTTAGATGCTTTCTTAAGTGCAATAGTGACCATTTGGTAAAGATCTTCTTTAATTGGCGTATTGATATTATCGATAAATCTGAAACTGCTGTCTCTTTCAAGCGCCTCAAGCAAAACAAATTTCTCTGGTTTGGCAAGTGGCATTTTTTCTTGAATCAGGTCATCATTAAAAACTTCTGCATGCAGCGAGTCCCACCATGCAGTGAAACAAGTTGGAGCCTTTTCTGAAGCATCATTCATCAGGTTCCATGATGCAACCAATGAAAGGTATTTTTTTTCATCCGCTGACAACTGTTCTGTGATGATATATTTCAACAAAATGGGGCGAGCATCTTCAGCAAAAACATTATAATTATTGTTTTGAAGTAACTGCATATCCTGAGCAGTGATATTGTTCATCGAAGCCAGCATCCTGTTGATGGTGATGGGCCTGTATACTTCATAACTACCCGGCATGAAATATGGATAACTGGAATCAGCAGCCCTCTGGTTGGCACTGCTGAGGTATCCTTCCGAGGGATTGAAAGCATGAGGATTTTCTTCATGGGGTATATATCCTTTCCACATATAACTGCTATCAGTTCCAGGCATAACAAATAGCCCTTGGTCATTCCAACGCAGTGGAAAACTGCCCTGCTGCCAAAGGGCAATGTCTCCCGAATTGGATGCAAAAATCATGTTTTGGCCTGGTACATTGAAATGACCTATGGCTTCCAAATAATCTGTATAATTGGACGCACGGTTCAGCAACATCCACATTTTAAGAATATTGGAAGTATCATGAGCAACCCATTTAAGGGCATATGCTTTTTCTGCAGTAAGATCTGTTTTAAAACTCTTATCGTACATGACGGGCCCGAATACGGTGTAAGCAACAGTGTCTTCTATTGTTTTTGCGTTTTTAATGCGGATCTGTTCCACCCTACGGGTTGTTGCATTCCAACTGCTATCAAACCAGTATTCCTTTTTATCATTGTCTCGAAATTGAATTTCATAATAGTCTTTAACATCACGACCGGCATTGGTGAAACCGAAGGAAATACTGTCGTTAAAGCCAATGACAACGCCGGGAAGACCTGGGAAAGAAACACCATAGGCGTTGAATGCAGGTGTTTTTAGCTGGATTTCAAACCATATAGAAGGTAGGGTAAGCCCCAAGTGTGGATCGTTGCTGAGGATGGGTTTGCCACTCTGGGTCTTGCTACCGGATACCGCCCAACTGTTGCTTCCATTGGATGGATTGGGTTTGAAGTCTTCTACAAACTGGATGGTATCTTTTCTTTGAAAATAAAGAGAGTCAGCAGATGCGGGGGGATTGAGGGCCGCAAGAGGCTTGCTGTACAGAGTTCCTTTTGCAATGACTGGATACAAAGAGTCTGGAATACTTGGATAAAGAATCCTAAAGTTCTCTTCTCCGAGCAATTTCAGGGCGTTGGTGTATTCAAAATCCCTGTCATAGCCTGCAAGCGTTTGGGTCATTTGCTTTGTGAAGAGCGCAGATTTCAGGTTTGTCCATTTTTCAGGCTGGTACCCCAAAAGTTTATACTCTATCGGTAATTCACTGGCTTTGAGCTTACTAATATAGGCATTGACACCAGCGGTGTAGGCATCAATGGCCGATATGGTTTGTGGGTCTTTTTCCATGGCAGCCAATGCATTTTCAGCGGCAAAAATCATACCCATCCTGCGTTGATTGCGATCAAAATTGATGGCCTTTTCACCAACAATTTCGCTGACCCTGCCTGCAGCGGCATGTGTTTGAAATTCCATCTGCCAAAGCCTGAATTTTGCATGCAAGAAGCCTTGTACAAAATAGGCATCATTTTCTTGCTCTGCAAAAACATGTGGCACCAATCGATCATCCAGATATACATCAACCTTTCCTTGCAATTCATCAAAACGCATAGATGCGTTAAAGTCCTCATCAACGGGTTCTGCATTCTGCCAAACTCCCTCCTGTACACTCAAAAAACTTCCGAGTGGCAATGGAAGCACTGATCGGGTGCCAATTACGTAAACAAGTGCAATATTCAACAAGAGGGAAAGAAGAAAAATAATATATTTCATGGCTGTAAATCTGTCTTAAAGTTAGCTACAATAATTCAACTGAAATGGTTGATTTCCTTGTTCAGGTCTATGGAGGGAAACCTTGCGGACAGCGATTCGGCAATTTCTTTAAACTTGCTCTTGAATTTACTGTGTTCGGCTGAATCAGGGTGAAGTGGTTTGTGATGAAAGGCCGTGTTCAGCTGATCCAATTCTTTCATTACTTCTCTTGATCTTCCATTGATGGTAGCAACACAAAATTTTTCCCAAACATAGCGGGTAGCCAGGTAATTAGGATGAACCATGTCTTCGGCATAAAACCGATAATCTCGGAGGTCATCAACAACCAGTTCGTAAGAGGGAAAATAATAAAGATGATCATGCTGTTTTACTAGTTTGTCGACAGCATGAATGAGAACGGCCTTACTTCGGTTGTTTTCAACAAAACCATCTCTCAGGTGCCTTACTGGACTTATGGTGAAAATGATATTGAGGGTATGATTAAACTGTTTCAGTTGTGCGATGAGCGTAGAATATGTTGAGATAATCTCATCAGGATCCAGCATTCGTTTTGTAAAACAAGCTGCGGGCATTTTATGACAGTTGGCTACAACCTCGGCATCTTGCCTTTCATATACATAGGCAGATCCAAGTGTAACAATCAACCATTGTGAATGTTTTAAAAAGGAATTGGCAACATTGATCTTTTCATTCATGCGATGAAGACTTTCATCCTGGCTGGTGCAACTGATATTAGAGTGAAAATCCCAGTGATTCCAGAGTCCATTTTGCTCGAACAACTCTTTGGCTGCTATATGTTTATTGTCAACATACCGGATCAGGGCATTCGCAATGCTTATTGGGTTGAAAAGGACGCCATTGGGATTTTGTAATGCACAAAATTTTGATGCAACAAGATAATTGTAGACATGTTCGGTGAAACATGAACCCACAAGCATGATTTTTTCATCCAGGTCGATTTTCCGGCTCAAAGAAGGTGGATCAAATTCCAGGCGAAAATCCATTGTCTTTTGTTTTATGATATAATGCCCATTCGTTGTTTGCTGGCTTCAAATAACACAATACCTGCCGCTATACCAACATTGAAAGAATCAAAACTGCCTTGCATAGGAATGGTAAAGGGAAAGTCAGCAGCCTTTGTGATAAATGGCTGTATGCCTTTGTCTTCACTGCCCATGACAATACAAGCAGGTTGTTTGAAATCAGCATGGTAAACCTTGAGCGCTGATTTCATTTCTGCAGTAAATACCTTGATATCATTCAAATGCAAAGTATCAATGGCTTTGAGCAAACTGTTGACACGACATACCAAAATACGCTGAAGTGCTCCGGCAGATGATTTCATTGCTTCTTCATTGATGGCTCCAATTCCTTTGTCTGGAATGATCATGATCTGCGCCCCACAACAAAGTGCGGTTCTTGCGATCGCACCAATATTGCGCACATCAGTGATGCCATCAAGCATAATAAAAAGGGGTACTTCTCCCCTTTGAAGCACATTGTCAATAGATTCCTGTAAATCATGAAATGATATGATGCTGTTGACTCCAATTACACCCTGGTGATTGGCCCGGGTCATAGAATGTAATTTTTCTATGGGAACAGTATTGATCGGGATATTGAGTTTTTGGGCCAATTGCTTGATTTCGTCAACTCCTTCTCCTCCTATATTTTTTTGCAAGAAAATTCTTTCAAGCTGTGCTCCATCCC
Source organism: Chitinophagaceae bacterium (assembly GCA_021299175.1). Taxonomy (GTDB): domain Bacteria; phylum Bacteroidota; class Bacteroidia; order Chitinophagales; family Chitinophagaceae; genus Pollutibacter. The sequence continues at coordinate 35,973 of JAJTFY010000003.1, read as the reverse complement.
TCAATGCTTCCAAAACAGGCTGGCGGCCGATGATATTGGAGGAGGATCTGTTCATTTCATTTCTCATTTTCCAACGATTTGATCTTCATTTTAAAAAGGGCAGCAACCGTAATTGAATCTGTGATTTTACCATCCAATACCATTTGATACGCTTCGGTAATGTGTATTTTTGAAACGGTCAATTCTTCTGTTTCCTCAGGGTTTGATTCTCCTTGCTGCAAGTCAGTTGCAAGATAAACAATTGCCCTCTCATCCGTTACTGAGTTGGAGAGATCCATTTCAAACAATTTCTCCCAGCTATTTGCTTCAAGACCAGTTTCTTCTTTTAATTCCCGTTTGGCAGAATCCAATGGATCAATGTCAAGTGGGCCACCACCTTCAGGAATTTCAATGCTGTATTTGCCGGTTACATACCTATATTGTCCCACCATATAGATATTTCCTTCTTCATCCATGGGAATTACCCCAATGGCGAGGTTCTTAAAATGAACAATACCATAAATGCCTTTATTCCCAGCAGGATTGATGACCTGGTCTTCTGATACAGAAATCCATGGATTATCATATTGATGAACGGTTCCAAGTTTGATCCAGTTATTGTCCATGTGTGCTGATAATGAATAAACCCTCCATAAAGGAGGGTTTACAGAATGAAAATATCGTCAATTATTTGATTTTGAATGCAGTCTTTACTTTTGAAACAAAATCAAGTTTTTCCCACGTAAATAGTTCAACTTCCATGGTTTTTGTTCCACCACCGGGCTGTGCGAATGTTTTCTTCACCATTTCGTTCTTTCTGCCCATGTGTCCGTAAGCAGCAGTTTCCTGGTAAATGGGATTCCTCAATTTCAACCTTGTTTCAATGGCATAAGGGCGCATATCAAACAGGGCTTCAACTTTTTTAGCAATCTGACCATCGGTTAAATTGACTTTTGAGGTTCCATAGGTATCTACAAAAATACCCATTGGTTTTGCAACACCGATTGCATAAGAAACCTGTACAAGCATTTCATCAGCAACACCGGCTGCAACCATGTTCTTGGCTATATGGCGTGCGGCATAAGCTGCACTCCTGTCAACTTTGGATGGATCTTTACCGCTGAATGCACCACCACCATGAGCACCTTTTCCACCATAGGTATCAACGATGATTTTTCTACCCGTCAGGCCTGTATCACCATGTGGTCCACCGATTACGAATTTACCGGTAGGATTGATATGGTAAGTAATGTTGTTGAATAGTTTCTGAACGTCTTTTTTGCACTTTGCTTTCACACGGGGAATGACAATGTTGATGATATCATGCTTGATAGTATCCAACATTTTTTTGTCGCTTTTGGAGAAGTCGTCGTGTTGGGTAGATACAACAATGGCATCAATCCTGAGTGGTTTGTCATTGTCGTCATACTCAATGGTTACCTGGCTTTTAGCGTCAGGGCGCAAATAGGGCATTTTGCTTCTTTTTTCCCTCCTGATGTCCGCTAGTTCAATCAAAATTTTATGGGCCAGATCCAAAGCCAAAGGCATGAGGTTTTCTGTTTCGTTGGTTGCATAACCAAACATCATTCCCTGATCACCAGCTCCTTGGTCTTCTTTCTTTTTGCGTTCAACACCCCTGTTGATATCTGCAGATTGTTCATGGATAGCAGAGAGTATACCACATGAGTTTGCCTCAAACATATACTCACTCTTGGTATATCCAATCTTAGCGATAACATCACGGGCAATTTTTTGTACATCAAGCGTACAATTGGCCTTGACCTCTCCTGCCAGTACCACTTGTCCGGTTGTTACCAAAGTTTCGCAGGCCACTTTGGCCATGGGGTCAAAAGCTAGAAAATTGTCGATCAGGGCGTCTGAAATCTGATCTGCTACTTTGTCAGGATGTCCTTCGGAAACGCTCTCTGATGTAAACAGGTATGGCATGATGTTGTTTTGGTTTATGCAAATATAACGTGAAAATCAAAGTTTAGAATAAACAACCCTGAATTTCATTTTTTTTGAGGAATGATTACCACCACCAAGGACTACATCTCCCTTGCAAAGATTATTGAGCGCAAAAGTTATGAATAGATCTTCATAACGAAGGCTGTATGGAGCGGTTAACCGCAGCTGAAAATTGGGATTGTTTCTGGTAATGATACCCTGTAGGTACCTGGTAAGATTCATGTTGTAGGCAGATAAAAACTGTCCAGAATTATCAGAAAAATATTTTCGTTGTCCGCCAAAGAGTAAAGGCTCAAATTTACCATTGATAAATCCGTCAGAAATAAAAGGATAGTATTTCTTGTTGGTAGAGTCAAACATCTCAACATAAAGGAAGTCAGGCGTTTGAAAGATACTGGGGCGTCTTCCTGGTGTGGACACTTCCTGCATGGAGAGTTGAGCAAGATGAATCATCACATTGCCTTTTTTCTGTTTGAATTGATCCAAACCAGGAATCTTGAGCATGGAATAAGTACCAGGAGCAGATTGAAGATAGACAAGACTATCGCCTCGGGGTTTTGTGCCAAGATGAACAGGTGTTTCACTACCAGCATAATTCCTGACAATTTGATTGGCTGATGCTCCAGGAATGCCATTGTTAAAAATAAAATTCTTAAAAGTTGTATCCGCAATTCCGCCTTTCGTATAACGATAGTAAAGACGAAGTTGGGTAGCCGTATCACTCATGGCAAAACTCATGAGGGCATTGGCATTGCTACCGCTGGTTTGTGGAACCAGTGCAAACCCTTTGAGGAATTCACGATAGAGAGAATCAGACTTATAAGGACTTACTCCGGTTGTATCAAAAGAGAGAAGAGCCCTTGCAAAGGAATTATTGAGTTTGATGCGCAATTGGTTGCTGAGGTTTTGACGGAAGAGGAAGAGGGAATCATTCAAAACCGAGGGTGCAAAAGTTTTTGTCCCAATCAATTCTCCATACCGAACTGACTTGTTGGTCAGATATGCTGAATCTGAATTTAATTTTTCTGAAATACGGTGAACATTGATGGTTTGGAGTGCATTTGTATCTCCGAAAGTGTTGGTCCATCGCAAACAAAGTACTGCCGAATCAAGGTAAAGACTGTCAGGCACAGTTTCAAAATAGAGGGGATAATTGGACGGTTTTAACTCCAGAAAAATGGAAGCGGTGGTCTTTCCAAACTGAGGATTATTGGAAATATGTCCCAAGATAAATTGACCAGCATTGCCATTGATATCCCTGCCCAAACGAGGAAAGAGGGAATCGGGTGTAAGATAGGTTGAGGCAACCACTTCGAAAGTGGTATCAAATGTAATGACATTATCTATGGCTGGAAGAAGTCCAGCACCGATATCTGTACCCTTGATTTTGGTACAATTTGAAAAAAAAGCAATGGAAAAAACAAAAACCAGGACTTTCAACAAACTTCGATATCTCACTTAATATAATTTAGCGTTTCCTGACTGATTAATTATTTGTTTGCAAGGTCGCCATACAATTGTAAATACTCTGTTAAATCAGAGTCCTGATTGTAAGGAATTACCTTCTTGCCTTTGACTTTGGAAAACTGATCGACCAAAGCCTTTTCTACTTCCCCATCGCCAAATGAAATAGCGTCAGCATAAGTGGCAGCTCCATTGAAAAGCGCTGTGTTATCAATATTTTTATATGGCTCAAGATCTTTTTCCTTGATACCAACATTGATCATGCTTAATTTAAGGAAATCATCCCCCAGCTTCTCATTGAAAGTATTCTGACCAATGGTAAACAAGACCTTGCTATTGCTGAAAACAGGTTCTTTCTTGTAGGCAGTTTTCAAAAAAAGCGGAATTAGACCAGTCATCCAGCCACTGCAGTGAATAATGTCTGGAGGCCATCCGAATTTTTTGACGGTTTCGAGGGCTCCTTTGCAGAAGAAAATGGAACGGATTCCATTGTCATCATACCATTTTTCATTTTCATCTTGGAAAACAAATTTACGCTTGAACATATCCTCGTTATCCAAAAAATAAACCTGTAGCCTTGCATTGGGCAGAGAAGCTACCTTAATTTGCAGCGGATAATCATCGTTTTCGATGGAAATATTGATTCCAGAGAGCCTCACCACCTCATGGAGACGATGTCTTCTTTCATTGATTGTTCCAAATCTGGGCATGATGCACCTCACTTCATAGCCGGTATCATTGGCTTTAATCGCAAGTTTATTTACGATTTCCGAGAACTCTGTGAGCTCAAGGTAAGGCGACATCTCGTTGGCTATAAAGAGAATTCTTTTTTTGCTTACCATTTGTTTGGATTGATGAAGCGGACGAAATTGCATGCAAAAATAAGAAATTTTATCGGATTTGCCTGCCAATGGCCATTTCGGATCCTTTTGGGCTAAATAATTGACAAAGATTTACATGTTCTTCAACCGTGCATTTGGTTAACTTTACGCTTTAAAACACTTGATGCTCATCAAAAGGATCAAAACCATATTGCAATTCATCTTTTTCCTTTCATTGGGTGTTTTCCTGATTTGGTTCTCAACAAAGTCATTCACAGCAAATGAAATCAATAAAGTCAAACAATTGGTTTTCAATGCAAAACCAATCATTATTGTTCCTTGTATCCTCATTCTTGTCCTCAGTCATTATATCAGGGCCATCAGGTGGAAAATGTTGATTAAACCGCTGGGGAAAACTCCCGGCACCTCAAATGTCTTTCTTGCGGTGCTTACTGGTTTTTTCTTCAACCTTTTGTTTCCAAGACTGGGAGAAGTGATGAAATGCAGTCTTCTGGGCAAATATGAAAAAATTCCTGTTGATAAACTGATTGGAACAATGGTTGCAGAAAGGGTATTGGACCTTATTTGCCTGATTTTGGTAATCTTCCTTGCTATTTCAACACAAATTGATCTTGTTGGAGGATATGCAAAGGAACTTTTTGATCAAATTCTATCAAAAATCAATGCTTCTCCAACAGCTATTTTGTTTTTGATCATTCTTTTATTCTCCATGGCTGCTATCATTTACTTTATATATAAAAAAGCACGCCATTCTGCATTGCTGTCAAAAATAAACAACTGGATAAAAGGCATTGTAGAAGGACTGATCAGTGTTAGAAAGATTGAAAACAAGACCATGTTTATTGTATATACTTTGTCCATATGGTTTCTTTACCTCTCCAGCATCAGGGTTGGCTTTTATGCCATGGAGGATCTTGTTCAACTTGGATGGGTGCCATCCCTTACCATCCTGACATTTGGTAGTTTTGCCATGATTGCAACCCAAGGAGGCATTGGTGCGTATCAATTTGCTGTTCAAAAAACATTATTGCTCTATGGCGTGAAAGAAGTTTCCGGACTTGCATTTGGCTGGCTGCTCTGGGCAGTTCAAACAGTTATGCTTTTCATTACCGGGCCAATATCACTTGTATTGCTTTTTATGCTCAATAAAAAATCCATAAAACAAAATTTAAAACATTAACAATCAATTATTTATATGAATTATACCAAGCTATTACCACTCGTCTTGCTTTTTGTTGCCAGCCACAGATTTGTAAGTGCACAATCGCTCAATGAAAAACCTGAGGCCTACAAAAAAGGCTGGCATTTGGAAGACCATCAATCTAGTGGCATTTATGGTATTTCGGCAGACAAGGCCTACAAAGAATTCCTGATGGGTAAGTCTCCAAAAAAGAAGATCATTGTAGCCGTCATTGATTCAGGCATTGATACTGCACATGAGGATTTGAAGCCTATTCTATGGAAAAACAGAAAGGAAATCCCAGGAAATGGCATTGATGATGATAAAAACGGGTACATTGACGATATCCAAGGATGGAACTTCATTGGAGGTAAAGATGGCAAAAACGTTGGAAAAGATAGCTACGAAGCAGTAAGGGTTTACTACAAGTTCAAGCCTGAATTTGGAAATGGAACCGTAGATGAAAGCAGCCTATCCGGGGAGAAAAAAATGCAGTATCAACTATTCACCAAAGCAAAGAACCAAATTGAAGCACAAGCGAAGGAAGCTAGCATGTATGTAATGATTTTAAAGGATTTGGTTGCAAAAATTCCTTCAGCTGATAGCATCCTGAAATTGTCGATGGGCAAGGAGCGCTATACTGGAGATGAACTTCAGGATTTCAAACCTTCAGAAGCCTCGGCGATCAAAGCGAAATCCGTAGTACTGGGTTTTTTCCAGCAAACCAGGCAGATGGAAAACACCAATGTTGGTTTGATTGCAGACCTCATTCAATTCTATGAAGGAGAAAAATCCAAGGTTGAGGCTGTAGAAAAAGAACCGATAAGGTATAGGCAGGATGTTGTCAAAGACAATTACAATGACATCAATGATCGATTTTATGGCAACAATGACCTCATGGGTAGTGATCCTTCCCATGGCACCCATGTGGCAGGAATCATAGGCGCTTCAAGGGAAAATCAGGTTGGAATCAACGGAGTAGCCAACCATGTTGAGATCATGACCATCCGTGCAGTTCCCGATGGAGATGAGCACGATAAAGATATCGCCAATGCAATCCGTTATGCTGTGGACAATGGCGCCTTGGTGGTGAACATGAGCTTTGGAAAAAGCTTTTCACCAGAGAAAAAATGGGTTGATGAAGCCGTTCAATATGCAGCGTCGAAAGGTGTTCTTTTGGTACATGCAGCGGGCAATGATGCCAAGAACATTGATACTGAAGATAATTTCCCTTCACGCAATTTTGGAAATGACACACTCAAGGTTTTTAGCAATTGGATAAATGTTGGTGCCAGTGGTGCAACTGAATCAGATTTGGCTGCTTCATTTTCCAATTATGGAAAAAGGGAAGTCAATGTATTTGCTCCTGGAGTTAAAATTTATTCCTCCATCCCTGGTGGAAATACCTATGGAGAAAAAGATGGAACGAGCATGGCATCCCCTGTCGTTGCCGGTTTGGCGGCCCTTATCCTTTCCTATTATCCTGATCTGTCAGCAGAGCAGGTAAAGGATATAATTGAGCGTTCTGCAAAGAAAACATCCACTGTCAGTTTTACTAAACCTGGAACAGAAGATGAAAAAATAAGTTTGGATCAGCTTTCTATTACAGGTGGAATTGTCAATGCCTTTGATGCGCTCAAATTGGCATCCACTACCAAAGGTCTAAGAATGTCTTTGGAAGGAAATACTGATAAGGTGAATAAAAAAAAGAAAAAATAGGGAATGAATAAAGCCAGTTCTGCGATCCGTCATCCTGCTTTTTTTAACCGATATGTGGAACAGGTTGAGCCTGGTAAAATCAGTGGTCTTTTGGAAGATTCTGTCAACTTACTTGTTCAGGATTTAAGCATTATCTCTACAATTGACAGCAGCTTTGCATATGCTCCCGGCAAATGGAGCATTAATACTCTTGTCAGGCATTGCATTGATGCAGAATTGATTTTTACCTTTAGGGCACTATCCATTGCCAGGCAAGACCCTCACCCCATCAAAAGTTTTGAAGAAAATCAATATGCCATTGAAGCAGAAAAAGCCTATGATATGCAATTGCTTGTTCAAGAATTCATTCATGTAAGATCTGCTACTGCCCTGCTCTTTAAAGGCTTTAAAGAGGATTGGATGACTCGGACTGGCATAAATGACAATGGAGAGCAAATGAGCTTGCTCTCCATTGGATACATTATTATTGGTCACTGGTTACACCATAGAAAAATACTGCAAACAAGATATGGCGTTGGACTCTGACAATTAATTTCCTTTGACCAATACAACCTGACGAATCATATCTGAGATGACTTGACAGGTTTCGTTGATGTAAATGTCTTTTGACAGGTTGCCAATCCATTGTTTTCGCCTCTCAAGTTTATCATTGTCTGCAGCAAGTTTTTTCTCGTCCAAATCCAACATCTTCACTTCCATCACTTTGGTCGATTTGTTCATTTCTTCAATTTTTTTGAACGATTCCCTGAGGCTTTTTTGTCCTTCACGGTACTTGTTGAGCTGAAGAGAATAAACACGTTGGTTGGCGGTTTCCATGAGGACGGAAGATTCCTTGATGGCATTGAAGGTTGGATTGGCTGCAACCCTGGCAGCGCTGGTCCGTTTTACGTAATCCAAGTCATAACCTGAAGAAATGCGGTTGTAAAATGCCCTAGGGATTTCATCCCAAGGCAATGCATCAGGATTGTCCTTTTCCCTGTATTTTAGTGTCTCATACTGGTCAGGAAGGATAATATTGGGTGTTACACCCTTGAGTTGTGTGGATCCACCATTGATGCGGTAAAATTTCTGCAAAGTCAGTTTTATGGTACCAATATCGGTGGTTTCTTTGTTGAATAAACCAGTACTTGGTTCCAATCCAATATTGCGTTGAACAGTCCCTTTTCCATAGGTAGAAGTACTGCCAATGACTATACCACGACCATAATCCTGAATGGCCGCTGCAAAGATTTCAGAAGCCGAGGCAGAGAATTCATTTACCATGACGGCCAATGGTCCGTCGTACAAAACAGACCGATCCCTGTCCCTGAGCACCTGAGGATTCCCCTCCCTGTCTTTAACCTGGACAATCGGGCCCTCTGGAATAAAGAAACCTACCATCTGCACAACATCATACAAGGATCCTCCCCCATTGTTCCTGAGGTCCATGATGATTCCGTCAACAGCTTGTTCCTTCAATTTGATGATTTCCTTGGCCACATCCTGAGAACATTTAGCACCGTTGGGTCTTTCCCAATCTGCATAAAACTCTGGGAGAAATATGTATCCAATCTTTTTTCCACCCTCGTTGATGACAGCGCTTTTGGCATAGGTTTCATCCAAGACTACCTCATCCCTTATCATTGAAACAATCTTTATGGTCCCGTCCGCTTTTTTTATGGTCAATCTAACTTCTGTTCCTTTTTTCCCCCTGATGAGCTTTACCGCATCTTCTGTTTCAAAACCCGTGAGATCTGTGGGCTCGTCAGCTGCCTGACCAACTTTCAATACCTGATCGCCAACTGCCAGTTGCTGAGATTTTGAAGCAGGAAGACCAGCAACGATTGTCGCAATCCTTATGGCACCACCTTCATCATTGCGCAATGATGCACCTATGCCGTAAAATCTGCCACTCATTTGTTCATCAAACGACCTTTTTTCCAATGGAGGAAAGAAAGTGGTGTGAGGATCCATATAATTGGTGATAACATTCACCAACATGTCAAATCGTTCTTCTGGCTTGGTTTTGGTAATGATCCGATCAAAATTTCTGGTCATGATCAGTTTCACTTTGGCCCTGGCATTTTTTTCCAGATCAGCATCGGATTTGTAGGCTGTATCTCCTTTCTTGAGGGTATTGCGTTGATCCATCAGATCAGACAGGCGTTCAAGCGTCAGGAATTTCAATCTTTTTCTCCAGGCATCTTTTCGGGCTGATTCATTTTTGGGATAATCCAGCTTCTCTGGCTCCAGCACAATGGATTCATCAGTGATAAACTGAAACGGATTCTGGAGTAATTCAGGGTAATATGCTGCTACCTCCTTCGTGCGTTTTGAATAAATCTGATCAACTGCATAAAAGTATGCAATGGGTGCTCCATGCAATTCATCATCGATGGTGGATTCAAACTTTTTAAGCTCCTTTAGGTCCGATTGCAGAAAAATATTTTTGTCTGGATCAAGGGCTTCCAAGTATTTCTTATGGATATTTTGAGAGAAAACATCATCTACTTTCTTTGGACTGTAATGTGCAGCCTCCAGCATGTCTGTTACCTGCTGAAAAATGAGCTGAAACTTATCTGGAGGATTGCCGACCCCTGAGGAATTGAAGGCTATCAGCAAACTGGCCAACACAAGGACTATCACAACTGGTAAGGATCTTTTACTGAACATAAATTGTAAAAATTTAGAAGACATACTCAAAATTAACCCTTTCAGAATCTTTTGGGTTGTTTTTGTGATGAATGGAGCCTAAAAGTTATGTTAAGAAAGCACAAAATGCATGGCTGAAGGAAAAATAAAAGGGTATTCATTCCAATTGAAGAATACCCTTTTAACAAGAGGGAGGATGATGGGTCTCGAACCCACGACCTTCTGAACCACAATCAGACGCTCTAACCAACTGAGCTACAACCTCCGTGATAATGGAGTGCAAAATTAATGGAAATGTTTACTCTACCAAAATTGAATTTGACTTGCTTAAGATCAACTAACTTTGTAAAAAATACCAATATGAACTATTGGCTCATCTTGATCCCTTTGATATCTGCCTTTATTGGTTGGTTTACCAATTGGATAGCCATAAAAATGCTTTTTCACCCCAAAGAACCCAAAAAAATACTTGGGTTAACATTTCATGGTATTTTCCCCAAAAGACAACAACAATTTGCAGAAAAATTAGGTAGGCTTGTCAGTGAAGAACTGTTGTCTTTCAAAGAAATTGAAGAAAAAATCACCAATCCGGAGAACCTTTCCAAAATGATGCCCCTGGTCGAGGGTAAAATAGACCATTTCCTTCGTGAGAAACTCAGCAGCGTTTTCCCTATGATTTCAATGTTTATAGGACAAAATACCATCAATCAGTTAAAACTCGTTTTCATGCAGGAACTGGAATCCATGTTCCCTGAGATCATTGGATCATACATGAAAAACATTGAATCTCAGCTTGACCTGGAAGAAATGGTAACAGAAAAGGTTGCTGGCTTCTCCAGTGACAAGATGGAATCGATACTCAATCAGATCATGTCCAAAGAGTTCAGGTTTGTTGAGGTGATAGGAGGAATACTGGGTCTGATCATTGGGATTCTGCAGGTTTTGATCACAGTATTGGCTTCTTGAACTTAATTCTTCCTTTTTTGTTTAACAATTACTTGACTTTCAATCCGAAAGATTAAGTACTCTTAAGGCATCCAATCCATTAAAATACAGCTTAATGCAAAAGTTATTTCTCGTCCTGCTAACCTTCCTATCCTTTCAAGCAATTGCACAAATTCCAGGTGGCAGACCCTCCGGAGCCGGCCAAAACATGAACATTGGTAGATTTTATGGTAAAATCACGGACGCCAAGACCAATAAAGGAGTAGAAGCTTCATCCGTTCAACTTGTACAATCTTATATTGATACTGCAACCAAAGCAAAAAAAACCAAAATCATTTCAGGTCAATTAACCAAGAGCAATGGTGATTTCAGCCTTGAGGGACTGCCTATCAGGGGTCAATTTATCCTGAAGGTCACCGCCATTGGATACCTGACCCTTGAAAAACCGGTAAAATTCGACCTTGGTGCCAATGGAAATGACTTTTCCAAGATCATGAGCAATGCAGACGTTGATCTGGGTAATATAAAGCTCGAAGTTGATGCAAAACAACTGGAAGAAATCAAGGTAGTGGGAACAAAACCCTTCATGCAAATGGGGGTAGACAGGAAAATATTTAATGTTGAAAAGAACCTTGTTTCTACCGGACAAACGGCTTCGGAGATGATGAAAAACATTCCAGGTGTTGATGTTGATATTGATGGTAATGTAAGCCTAAGGAATGCGTCTCCAACCATTTTCGTAGATGGGAGACCTACCAACCTTACGCTTGACCAAATACCCTCTGATGCGATCCAAAGTGTAGAACTCATTACCAATCCTTCTGCTAAATTCGACGCCTCCGGTGGAATGTCTGGTATCATCAACATTGTGCTCAAAAAGAACAGGAAAGCCGGGTATAATGGTAGTCTTCGGGCAGGAATTGACTCAAGGCTGATGCCTAATTTTGGTGGTGACATCAACATCAAGCAAGACAAGGTTAACTTTTTTGCCAGTTCCATGTATAACAAGAGAAAATCAATTGGTGAAGGCGAATCCATCAGAGAAGAATTTTTTGCCTACCCTTCCATTCGCTATAACCAAACCAATAATCCCAAGAGTCTTGGATTTTTCAATTACAACAGGGCGGGCCTGGATTATTTTATTGATAACAGAAATACATTGACTGTTTCAGGAAGCCTGGTCATGGGTGAGTTTAACAATGAAGATGAACTGTCCATAAAAACAGATACACTTTTTAATACAGGAACAAAGTCAATCCTGTCCAAAAGGGCTACCAGTTCCGGTTTTAACTTCAACAATTATGGTTCAGCCGTAGGTTTCAAACATCTTTTTAGCAAAAAAGGCATGGAGCTGACCGCTGATTTGAACTATAACAAAAGCAGCAACAAAAGCAATGGCGGTTTTCAAACCCAATATTTTGATTTGCTCAGCAACCCAAAAGGTGGCTTGATCAATCAAAAGCAAAATGGTGAAGGCGGAAATACGCTGTATACTGTTCAAACTGATTTCACCAATCCATTGGGAGAATCATCCAAAATGGAACTCGGATTCAGAGCAGCCATCAGAGATTTCCAAAGTGAAAACCTCAATTATATTTATAATATTGCCTTGAACCAGTTCATTCCTATTACCTCCATCAATGCCAATTACAAATTCAACGACAAGGTTTTTGCAGTGTATGGCACATATGGAAATGTCATCGGTAAAAAAACCAATTACCAGCTTGGTCTAAGGGCTGAGAGTTCTAAATACACAGGAACTTTGTTGACTAATGGCAAGAGCTTTGGCAACAGTTATCCATTGAGTCTTTTCCCCAGCCTTAATTTTACACACCAAATAGACCAAACACAGGATCTGCAATTCAGTTATGCCAGAAAAATCAATAGGCCAAGTTTCTACCAGATTCTGCCATTTGTAGACTACACTGATTCACTCAATATCAGCCGGGGTAATCCAGACCTCATTCCTGAATTCACCAACTCTATTGAGCTGAACTACCAAAAAACATTCAAAGGAAACAACAGCCTTTTGGTTTCTGCCTACTACAAACAAACCGACAACCTGATGACCCGTTTTCAGGTTAAAGAAGCCAGCACAGTTCCTGGCAAAGATATCCTTGTCAATACTTACATCAATGCCAACAGCAGCCGTGCATATGGTCTCGAAATAACCTCCAGAAACCCAGTTGCCAAATGGCTTGAGTTGACCACCAACCTCAATTTCTTCAATTCCAGCATCAACAGCAATAATTTGCAGATTGACCTCAATAATTCATTGTTCAGCTTATTTGGAAAGGCAAATGCCAATATCAAGCTTCCATCCAATTTCACACTTCAACTAGCGTATGATTTCAGGAGCAAATCAATTCTTCCTCAAAACAACTATAGTGGAGGAAGTAGTAGTGGCCGAAGCGGTGGAGGAAGCAGCATGGGAGGAGGAAGCTGGGGGGGATTCCAGCAAACATCCGCACAGGGTTATGTAAAGCCCAACTATGGATTTGAATTTGCACTCAAAAAGGATTTTCTGAAGGAAAAAAGAGGATCCCTCACATTGAGCATGAATGATATGTTCAAAACCAAGGTCTATGGTTCTTACTCTGAATCACAGTATTTTACCCAAAGCAACTCCAGAAGGCGTGACTGGCAGGTTTTCAGGCTGAACTTCAGTTATCGTTTTGGTAAAGTGGATGCGACCATTTTCAAAAGAAAGAATACAAAGAGTGGAATGGATGGCATGCAAGAAGGCATGCAAATGCAACAACAACCTTAATTCAAAAGCCGCTTTACTTAAAGCGGCTTTTTTATCTTCTTTTGCCCAAAAGCATGGGCACAAAGGAAAACTCATCAAATTTTTCCTCTTCAAAACTTCCATCTGCCATTTTTGTAATCCTGTGCATTCTCTGTACCTCTCCTTCATTCAATGGCAAAACCATGCATCCTCCAATCTTTAACTGGGCCAATAGTTTTTCAGGCACAAAGGGCGCAGCAGCAGTAATCAAAACCTTATCAAAAGGTGCATAGGTGGGCAATCCTTCAAATCCATCTCCAAAAAACATTCTCAATGTTGGGTATTTTTTGAGAAACTGAAATTCTTTATTGGCATCAAACAGCTTTTTTTGGCGTTCAATAGAAAAGACCTTTGCCTGCAATTCGCATAGTATTGTTGATTGGTATGCACTTCCTGTACCCACTTCCAAGACCTTGTCAAAAGGCTTGATTTGTAAAAGTTGAGATTGATAGGCCACAGTATAGGGATGTGAAATGGTTTGATCCTCCCCTATTGGAAAAGCACGGTCTTCATATGCCTGTTGTTCAAATGCAGAATCAAGAAAAAAATGACGCGGAACATTCAACATGGCCTGCAATACATTTTCATCGGTTATACCCTTCTCCCTGATAAGGTTAATCAGTTTATTTCTCAGGCCCTTGTGAAGAGGCCTATCCTCTTTATTCCTCATGTCTGTATTCCTTAGCGTAACCTTTTGTGAATATACATTTCAATTATGCCAGACCAAGCTCAGCAATGATCATATTGATTTTATCGCCAAGCGAGGCATAGGCTGTATCAAAATCTTCTGCCCGATCCAATATACCCTGGACACTAAAATAAAATTTTATTTTAGGTTCCGTCCCTGATGGTCTTGCACTGATTTTACTGCCATCTTCCAGTACAAATTGGAGGACATTGCTCTTGGGTAAATCAATGGCACAGACTTGTCCATTGGCCAAATCCTTGGCCTCTCTTTTCTCATAATCATAGAGCCCTATGACGGGAACACCAGCCAAGGTGGAAGGAGGATTGCTCCTGAACTGATCCATCATTTCAGCAATTTGTGCCTGACCATCTCTCCCTTTTTTGGTAATGGAGATGAGGTGCTCCCTGAAAAGTCCGTATTCAGTATAGAGTTCTACCAGTTTTGTAAAAAGACTTTTACCAGCATCCTTTTCATAGGCTGCCATTTCACAAAGGAATGCCACTGCACTTACAGCATCCTTGTCCCTTAACTGATCTCCAATCATCAAGCCATAGGATTCCTCTCCGCCAATGATATAGTTTTCATGGGCCTCCTTGGACTTGATCAACTCTGCAATCCATTTAAACCCTGTGAGTACATTGTAACACTTGATTTCGTTCTTGGCTGATATAATATCGATCATATCAGTTGTGACAATGGTTTTGACAACCATATCATTGTCTTTTGCCAGTCCTTTTTTACGCCTGGCTTCAATCATGTAATTAAAGGCAAGTACTGCTGTCTGGTTACCGTTGAGCAGTACCCAATTGCCATGGTTGTCTTTTACGCCTACGCCCACACGATCTGCGTCAGGATCGGTACCCAGAAGGATGTCGGCATCAATGGACTGGGCCTTTTTCAAACCCAGGCTCATGGCCTCACTTTCTTCAGGGTTTGGATATACTACAGTGGGAAAATTTCCGTCTGGAATGATTTGTTCATCAACAAGGGTAAGGTTGGTGAAGCCAAATGCAGCAAGTACCTGTGGCACCAATTTGATTCCTGTTCCATGGATGGGTGTGTACACTATTTTCAGGTCTTTTTGGCGTTCAATTGCATCAGGATAGATGCTCAATCCTTTTACCATGTTGATGTAGGCCTTATCCATATCTTCCCCAATGATGTGAATATTGGCTTCTCCACCAGTCCATTTGACCTCATCGACGGATTGAATCTTTTCTACTTCTGCAATTACATTTTTGTCGTGGGGTGGAACCAACTGTCCGCCATCATTGAAATATGCCTTGTACCCATTGTATTCTCTTGGATTGTGTGAGGCCGTACAAACCACTCCACCCTGGCATTGAAGATGCCTGATGGTGAAGGAAAGCTCAGGTGTAGGTCTCAATGACTCAAAAAGATAGACCTGGATGCCATTGGCGGCCATCACATTGGCAGTGATTTCCGCAAAAAATCGACTGTTGTTTCTGCTGTCATGTGCAACAGCCATCCTTATTTGTTGGTTTGGAAAAGACTGAATCAGATAGTTGGCAAAGCCTTGCGTTGCCATGCCAATGGTGTATTGATTGATCCTGTTTGTCCCAACACCCATGATACCCCTCAGACCACCAGTGCCGAATTCAAGATTGCGGTAAAAGGCATCTGCCAGTTCATCAAGGTTATTGGAGATGAGGTCTCGAATGGTATTTTTAGTTGCATCATCATAATTCCCTTCTAACCATTTGTCTACCCGAGCTTTGATCATTGCTTCCATTTGACAATAATTTTTACAAACTTAACAAACAGAGTCGTAAATGCAACTAACTTCATCTTTTATATTAAGGCTTGCATGTTGTATCGTTTTTTATGTCAAATTTTTAGCATTATCCTGTTGTTGTCGATGGGTTTAGGAACGCATGGACAGGATAGCACATTCTCCCGTTTCCCAACAAAGAAATGGGTACTCGGTGGTGTTCAAGCCGGTCTATGGGGTGGAACTTTTTACTCATTGAACAAAACCTGGTATGCCAACTACCCCAGGAGTGATTTCCATCTCTACAATGACTGGAAGGAATGGCAACAGATGGACAAGGCAGGACATGCCTGGTCCAGTTATCAAATCAGCAACCATACCAGTAAAATCTGGCAATGGGCTGGCATGGAAAAGAAAAAAGCTGTTCTGATTGGAGGGATCAGTGGCATGGCTTATTTGAGCATCATTGAAATTTTGGATGGATATTCCGACAAATGGGGGTTTAGCATACCGGATGTAATGGCCAATTCAGCTGGGGCAGGTATTTATGTTGTACAAGAATTGGCCTGGAATGAACAGAGGGTTACAATCAAACTCTCCTACTCACCATACAAGTACGGAACGTTAACCACGAGGGCCAATGCTTTATTTGGATCAGGGGATGCAGAAAAAGTACTCAAGGATTACAATGGTCAATCCTATTGGGCCAGTGTAAACGTCAAATCTTTTTTTCCCGACTCCCATTTTCCCAATTGGTTCAATATTGCCCTTGGATATGGCGCAAGAACAATGTTGGGTGGATATGAAAATACATGGACAACAGTATCAGGTATGACCGTCAACCGATCAGATATTCCCAGGTATAAAAGGTTTTACCTATCAGCAGATATTGATCTGACAAGAATCAAGACAAAAAACAAAACTGTAAAAACAGTGCTTTCACTTTTCAATGTGTTGAAAGTTCCGGCACCAACCATCGAATGGAATGGATTGGGTAAATTATCATTCCATCCATTCTTTTTTTGATTTACACTACATAAGCCCCGGCCAATTTAGCTTCAACCACTTCAACAGAAATATTTTCCTGCAAAGTAGTAGCCAGTGAAATGCCTACATAATCTACATGAACAGGAAAAATCTTGTAGCTTCTTTCTACCAGTGTGAGTGTCTGGATTTGCTTGGGAGAAAACTGCAGAAAAGGAAGTATGGCATACAAAAGCGTTTTCCCGCTATTGACTACATCATCAACAACAATAAGGATTTTATCTTTGAGATCAATACTATCGGGAATTGAGCAATCAATTGGATTGGACTTGTCAATCAGGATCTCAATCAAATCAATCTGCAAAGTAGAAATCTCAGCCAAGATGGTTTTTAATTCTTGGGCAACAACATACCCATTTTCTCTGATGCCAGCGATGGAAACAGCTGTTGCTCCGTTGTTTCTTTCCAAAATTTCAAATGCCATTCTCCTGAGACTCATCATGGCTTTTTCAGGTGTAAGGATGTACTTCTTTCCCATGGTATTGGTATGATTTTTGAATACTTGTGTAATTTAGTGCAGTTGCCACAAAATATATAAAAATGAATCTATCATATCAACATCTCATTCCAGAAGCCTTCAGCGATTTGTCACGGGTCTGGATCTATCAATCCAACAGGGTTTTTGCCCTTTCTGAGGCATTGACCATTGAAAAAATACTGGAAGATTTTACTGCCGATTGGAAATCTCATGGAACACCCGTTAAAGGTTTTGGAACCTTATTTTTCGGACAATTCATCATCCTTATGGCTGATGAGGAAGTGACTGGGGTAAGCGGATGCAGCACGGATAGCTCTGTAAGACTGATCAAAGCCATTGAAGACGAGTTCAAAGTTTCTATGTTCGACAGGATGAACCTTGCTTTTTATATGAATGAAAAAGTGCAATTGTTGCCTTTCTCACAGCTGAACTATGCCGTTGACAAATCATTCATTGACAAGGAGACATTGTTTTTTGACAACACTGTCTTGACCAAGGCTGAATTCATGAACCGATGGATTACACCCCTTTCAGCTTCATGGCTGAGCAAACGGATCTTGCCCCAAGCACATCAATAATTGAATTTTAGGGGTGACAATTTGTCATATCCCACCTTTTTCACTAATTTTGCAGGATGCTCAATTTTGCCAACAAAACAATTGATGAGGCCCGTCAAGGTGAGGCGTATGCTGGTGAACTTGCTACTGAAGCAACACCAGGAAAGCGCTTTTATATAGAAAGTTATGGTTGCCAGATGAATTTCAGTGACAGTGAGATCATCGCTTCGATCTTGCAGAAAAAGCCGAGCAGACCGTTCGAAAAAGACTCACTGAATTCAAAAAAATCAAAAAACAGAGGCCTTCTATGCTGATTGGCGTATTGGGATGCATGGCAGAAAGACTGAAAAGCAAGCTGCTGGAAGAAGAAAAACTGGTTGATATTGTGGTTGGCCCAGATGCATACCGCAGTTTGCCACAGTTGATTGATGAAGCCGAAACTGGGACGAAAGCAGTAAATGTCTTGCTCAGCAGAGAAGAAACCTATGCTGATATATCTCCTGTCCGCCTCAACTCCAATGGTATCAATGCCTTTGTGAGCATCATGAGAGGCTGCAATAACATGTGTGCTTTCTGCGTTGTTCCTTTTACAAGAGGACGAGAAAGAAGCAGGGATGAGGCCTCGATTGTTGCCGAATGCAGGGATTTGTTTGAGCAGGGATATAAAGAAGTAACCTTGCTTGGTCAGAATGTTGACAGCTATTATTGGGTGGATCCAAACACCAACCATCCAGTGGATTTCGCCATGTTGTTAGAGAAAGTGTCACAAATCAGTCCATCCCTCCGCATTAGATTTAGCACATCTCACCCCAAAGATATTACAGACAAGGTTTTGCATACGATGAAGGCACATGCAAACATTTGCAAATACATCCATCTGCCTGTACAAAGTGGATCTACCAGGATATTGCAACTGATGAACAGAACATACACCAGAGAATGGTACCTGGCCAAGGTGAAAAGAATCAAAGAAATCATGCCAGATTGTGCCATCAGTGCAGATATCATTACAGGGTTTTGTACCGAAACGGAACAAGACCATGAAGACACGCTCGACATCATGCGTCAATCACAATACGAGTACAGTTATATGTTTGCGTATTCAGAAAGACCCGGTACACTTGCTGCCAAACGCTATTCTGATGATGTTCCCGATGATGTTAAGAAACGCAGGCTTGATGAAATTGTCAAACTCCAAAACAACTTATCTCTAGAAACCAACAAAAAGGATATTGGAAAGGTTTTTGAAGTATTGATTGAAGGCAATTCTAAAAAAAGTAACCTGCAATGGATGGGAAGAAACAGCCAAAACAAAGTGATGGTTTTCGATAAAATTGAAAACACCCAGCTTCAACCTGGCAGTTTTGTGCATGTGCTGGCGGAATCCTGTACACAAGGAACCCTGATGGGAAAAATTGTGAACCATTCCTAAAAACACCAAACAATGGATATTCAATATAGCGGTCAATTGTGGTGCCATCCCTGAAGGAACCATCGATTCTGAATTGTTTGGTCATGAAAAAGGATCTTTTACAGGGGCTGTTGATTCCAGAAAAGGGTATTTTGAAACGGTCAATGGAGGCACACTTTTCATGGATGAGATTGGGGAAACACCTCTGGGAACCCAGGCTCGGCTCTTGCGGGTGCTGGAAAATTCAGAATTCATCCGGGTTGGATCGTCCAAAGTGCAAAAAACGGATGTAAGGGTTATTGCTGCCACGAACAAAGACCTGCTGACCGCAACACAGAACAACAAATTCAGGGAAGACTTGTATTATAGGCTTAATACTGTTCCCATCAGGGTTCCCTCACTCAGAGAAAGAAAAGAAGATATCATTCTGCTTTTCAGAAAATTTGCAGTTGATTTCGCAGAGCGTTACAGAACAAGTCCCATACAGCTCACAGAAGAAGCAAAAACCATGATACTCAACTATCCATGGCCGGGAAATGTGCGTGAATTGAAGAATATTGCGGAGCAGATATCGGTATTGGCAGAAGATAAATCAATATCAGGAAAGGACCTTGAACGGTTTTTACCCAAAAACAGCACCAATAACTTACCGATCTTGGTTGGATCTGGCCCTATGTCGACAGGCCAAAATGAATTCATGAATGAGCGGGATATTCTTTACAAGTTATTCTTTGATTTAAAAAAAGATGTAACCGAGATGAAGAAGATGTTTCTTGAAATTGTTCAAAATCCATCCAATATTCCATCAGTTTCACACGTGATGGAGGAATCTTATCTGCAAGACCTACCGATTTCGAGACAACAACAAGATCATCATCCGCATGGAAGCATTATACCTGTCAGCAGTCAGCCCATGTTTTTAACCGAAAACAGGGAAATACAGGATACCATTCTGGTTGATGAATCACTCAATATCATGGACAAGGAAAAGGAATTGATTGAGAAAGCATTGCGAAAGCATAAAGGGAAAAGAAAAGATGCCGCATCTGATTTGGGCATCAGTGAAAGAACACTTTACAGAAAACTGAAAGAATATGACATTGAAGATTAATTCTTTATACAATAAGTATAAAAAATTACTGCTTATTGTATTGGCAATCATCAGTGTTCAGGGAACCTGCAGGTATTCACTGAAAGATGTTTCCATCCCTCCTGAAATCAAAACAGTAAGGGTATTCTTTATTGAAAACAAGGCCAGGTATATCAACCCTCAGTTGAGCCCGAAACTTTCAGATAAACTCAGACAAAAAATCATCAACCAAACCAGGCTTTCACAAACCAATAATGATGCGGATTACGAGATCAGCGGTTACATAAGCGATTATTCTGTCAATACTTCTGGTATTTCACAGCAACAGGTTGCGAGCAATAACCTGAACGTGACCGTACACATTATTTTTAGAAACAGGCAGGATGAAAAAAAGAACTTTGAGGCAGACATCACAAGGAATTTCCCTTTTTCAGCCAGCAAAAGCCTGACACAGGCAGAAACCGAGTTGAATGAACAGATGGTCACCAACCTTACCGATGAGATTTTCAATCGGATTTTTTCAAATTGGTAAAGGAGCTTAAATTAGCAAAATGACGAAGGAAACTGATTTTATGATCCAATCCCTCTTTCAGAGAGAAAGCATGGATGAGATGACACTTGACGAACTCAAGTGTCATGCTGAAGAGTTTCCCTATTCTTCGATCATACAATTTTTATATACCTGCAAACTAAAATCTCAATACCACCTTGACTTTCCTGAGGCTGTTTCGAAAACAGCATTGTTTTTTGATGAATCCAGCTGGCTCAATTACCAACTCAGCGAAGAAGCTGAAAAAGGAAATTTCAGGAAAATTCTCTACGACAAGCAATTTAACAATGTCAGTGAGGATGAAATGATTGAATCGTTGAACTCCTCTGCCGAAGTCAGGGATGTCGATGAAATTGAGGTAAATATTGATGATAAGGAAGCCCACTTTGATGAGCCATCAATTGTTGAACCCATTGCAGCCAATGATGTACAAAACCTTGAACCTGCCCCTTCTCCCCAACCAGGTATAGAATTAGAAATCCCTATAACACCCTACCATACCATAGATTATTTTGCATCTCTAGGCATCAAAATCAACATCGAGGGCGAAAAAGATGATCTATCCATGAAGGTTAAAAGCTTCACAGCGTGGCTAAAAACCATGAAAAGGCTTCAACCTGGCGCGGAAACGGTTACGATCAAGGATATTCAATCCATTCTCGACACCAATAATGAGAAAGAAAATCCAGCAGATGCGGTATTTACAGAGGCAATGGCCGAAGTTTATCTTAAACAAGGACTCACTGAAAAGGCTATTGAGGTATATGACAAATTAAGTTTGCAAAATCCTCTCAATAGCCATATTTTTGCAGACAAAATTTCAAAGATCAAAGAAAATAAGGTATGACAACAATTTTCATCATTCTAATCATATTGGTTTCAGTTCTTCTGGGTGTAATCGTTTTGATCCAAAACCCCAAAGGTGGCGGACTTGCAGGCAATATTGCTGGATTCAGTAACCAATTCATGGGGGTTAAACAAACAACCGACGTATTGGAGAAAGGAACCTGGGTACTTTCGAGTATTTTGGTCGTTCTTTGCCTGATTTCTGCATTGGTTATCAATTCTGGCAAATCTACCGGTTCTGATACTTTAAAGAGTATTCCAACCACTACCGGAAATGCAGCCCCTCAACAGGCCCCTGCCCCAGCTCCAATGCCACAGGCTCCAGCCCCTGCAGCCACTCAACCTAAATAATCAGATTATATTTTTTTAAAACCCTGCTTCCAGAAAGCGGGGTTTTTGTATATATTGAGGTATGGTACAAAAGAAAACAAGGAAAAAACCGGTCAAAAAGAGATCTAATAAAACCTCAATTATTTTACTGGTTGTCCTTGCTTTCGTTTCTTCAGCCTTTTTTTATGTGCTTTTTCTCAGGCCAGCGACCAATTTCAATGCAGAGCAGGCCACATTCTACATTCCTACCAAAAAAGCCGACAAGCACTTTGTGAAGGAACTTGTTCACAAACACATCAAGCCAGTAGCGTTCACCACTTTTTTGGCATTGTCTGACTTGACTGGATATTGGAAAGAAATCAAACCAGGGAAATATGTCGTTGAAAAAAATATGAGCATTTTTACCATTTTCCGCAAATTAAAGGGCGGAAGACAAACCCCAGTGGAACTTACCATCAACAAATTCAGAACAAAAAGAGAGCTTGCCAAATATGTAGGCAGTAAGCTGGAATGTACCGAATCTGATATTTACCGGTTTTTAACGAACAATGACTCCATACAACCATTTGGCGTTAAGCAGGAAACCTTGATGACCCTTATCATACCCAATACCTATGAAATTTACTGGAACAGCAGCCCCAGTGATTTTATGAGGAGGATGAACAAAGAATCCAATGATTTTTGGACCGACAGCCGAATAGACAACGCAAAATTGCTTGGCCTTTCCAAAGAGGAAGTGATTACAATAGCCTCCATTGTTGAAGAAGAGACCAATAACAATGAAGAAAAACCTACCATGGCAAGTGTTTATATCAACCGGTTGAAAGAAGGTATGGCGCTTGGCGCTGATCCAACCATTAAATTTGCTCTTGGAGATTTTAGCATCAGGAGAGTGACTTTCGGGCATATCAGTTCAACTGCAGGATCTCCTTACAATACTTATAGGAATAAGGGTTTACCTCCCGGGCCAATTTGTACCCCCTCTATCTCATCAATAGATGCAGTTTTAAAAGCCAAGAAAACTGACTATTTGTATTTTTGTGCAAAAGCAGACTTCTCAGGATCACATAGCTTTGCATCAACAGCAGAAGAACATTTTGATAATGCCCGAAAATACCGAAAGGCGTTGGACAGTCTCAAAATACACTAATCGAAGACAATGATAAAACTTCAAAGGATCCTGATTGAAACCAGGCCCGTAAAGGCATTGATCAATTGGTCAAAAAAGCTTGTATTACCAGGCTTTGAAGGTCTTCCTTTATATGATGTGCTTCATTTTTTCTTCAAACAGACACAACAGATAGGGTTGAATGAAAGGGCTGCTTCAGTCTCATTCAATTTCTTGATGGCCATTCCGCCATTGTTCATTTTCATCTTTACACTTTTATCATATATTCCAGGTTCTAAGAGATTGTACGAGGAAGTTCTTGTTCTTCTGCGTGGTGTAATACCGGATGTAACTACCTATACGATGATCAAGAATGTGATGGATGACTTTTTTTCTACTGGAACTGGAACACTTTCTTTTGGACTTTTCTTGGCATTGTATTTTTCCTCAAATGCCACCCTGACCATCATGAGGACATTCCGGAAGTCCATGTTACACATTGAAGTTGAAGAGCGAAATTTTATAGAAGTAAGGCTAAGCGCCATCAGGTTAACATTTATCATCGTTTTATTGATCATCGCTACAATAATGATCATGCTTACACAAACCATCATCTTGAGTTGGATCATCGAGCAAATGAATATCAATGACAATTTTATTGATATCATCTTCGGTTCTGGTCAATTTGTAGTTACCTTCTTATTGATTTTCTTGGCAATTGGTCTTGTTTATCGCTATGCACCACATGTACAAAAAAAATGGAAAATCAGGACACCAGGAGCCCTTCTTGCAACCATTTTGATTATGTCTTTCACCTATTTATTCTCTTATTGGGTAAACAATATAGCTTCGTACAACAAAATTTACGGATCATTGGGAAGTATTTTGATACTGATGTTTTTGGTCTTTGTCAATTCGCTTGTTCTATTGATAGGATTTGAATTGAATGTCAGTATCAATTCCCTGAAAAGTATCGCTGAGAAAAGAAAAATAATTAATAACAAATAACATTCAACATGCGCCAATTCTTTGTTTTAACATTTCTTCTGATTACAGTTTCTGGTTTTTCTCAAGAAACTATCAAGATTAGCATCTCAGCAAAAAACATGCAGGGAGTCAAAATTGAAGGTGTTGAGGTCAGTTTCCTCAATGCCAACCCAATGGCAGACCTGAAAGATAATACAGGTCTTGTTTATAAAAATTTGTCAAAAGGATATTACGAATTGCTTATTACAGCAGATGGTTATGCGTCCGTGATCTGGAAAGGTTTTTTGGATAAATCTCAAGATGTTTCCATACAAATGGAATCCAATTCCATCAGGTTGGATGAGGTTGTGGTTAGTAGTGATAAAAAGCAATCGAATATTTTGAATACACCTGGTTCAATCAGCTCGATCAATACAAAACAGATTAGGGACATGCGCATCTGGGAAATCAGTGATTTATCAGGATTTGCCCCTAACCTTTTTATCGCTAATTCCGGAGACAACCGTAATGTAAGTGGTATCAGGGGAATGGTTACCACTTCATACGACCAATCGGTTGCGACCTATGTTGATGGAGTGGCACAATTCAATTTGGATACTTATATCCCGCAATTGAATGAAATTGAAAGTATCGATATCATAAGGGGTGCTCAGGGTACCTTCTATGGAAGGAATGCAATGGGTGGCGTCATCAATATCACCACGAGGAAACCTTCCAATGCAAAGCATATCAATGCAGGCGTTCAATTTGGAAATCACGGACAGAAAAGGATCAATGCTGCTGTGAATGCTCCAATCATCAGGAATAAGCTTTTTCTTGGCTTGTCTGCGCTGCATGATAGTAAAAATGGATTTTACACCAATGAATTCCTCAAAAAGAAATTTGACAATCAACAACAAACCATGCTCAACCTGCAGCTGAAATACTTTTTGAGCAAGGGTTGGAGTTTACAAGCTGACCTCAAACAATATACAGCCAAGAATGATGGCGCATTTCCATTGGTAAATGACATGAAGGCTTTGTTTGAAAAACCATATACCCTTTCTCAAAACCTCACATCTTCAATGAGAGACAAGAGTGGAAACGCTTCAATTGTGCTTAAACACAAGGGAAAGAAAACAGATATAACCCTACAGCATGCAAGACAGCAAAATTATCGCTATTATGAAAATACACTGGATGCAGACTTCTCTCCTGCTGACATCGTAGGGATATTTAACAATTACGGAAAGGACTTCAACACAGTGAATGTGATATCAAATGAGTTAAGGTTTAATTCTGTAAAATCTTCACCTGATGCAGCTTTTGAATGGAGTGCAGGCATCTACCAGTTCACCCAAAAAAGTCCAACAAAACAGGCTACAGTTTTTGGAAATGATGCTGGTTTATTTGGTGTACCCGACAAGAATTTTTCTATAATTTCCATTAACAAGGGTGAAAACAATGGTTTTGCGGGTTACGGTCACATGAGCTATAAAATCAATAACAAGATCACCATCAACGGTGGCATGAGGATTGACAATGAAAATAGAAAATTAACCATTGGCAGCGAGTACGAAAAACAACCAAGACCTGCAATTCCAACGATGGCTGAAAAAACTGGAAAATCATCCTATGGAGCATTTTCTCCAAAACTGGGCATTCAATACCAGCCTACTGCACAGCAGTTGATGTATCTATCCTTTAGCAGAGGGTTCAGGACTGGTGGCTTGACATCCATTTCTTCAGATCCATCTCAGGTTCCACTTTCTGCCTACAACCCTGAATTCAGCAACATGTTTGAAGCAGGTATCAAAGGAAAGGATAAAAACAATCAGTTCAGGTATGCAGTAGCCGTATTCTATAACAAAGTCATGGACATCCAAACTCCATTATTGGTATTGCCAAGCGCAGTTACCATTATCCAGAATGCTGGAGAAATGAACGCTTTTGGTTTAGAAGGTGAGATGGAGGTTAAATTGGCAAAAGGACTGAGTCTACAATATTCAGGGGGGTTGACATCTGCCAAATATGCTGTGCTGGGAACAGTCAGCAATGGAGCCCAGGTTGACCTTTCCGGCAACAAACAAGTATTTACACCATCCACAACCAATTATTTCGCAACTCAATACCAGACCAGCATCGCTGCACATGAATTGATGTTTAGGCTGGAATACAACCATACTGGTAAGCAGTATTTTGATCTAGCCAATACTATTGAACAAAAAGCCTATGGATTGGTGAATTTCAGATCAAGCATCAGAACAAAGCATTTCGATGTCTCCGTTTGGGGTAGAAACCTGACGGGAACAAAATACATCAACTACGCTTATGATTTTGGTGCAGCGCATCTTGGCAATCCAAGGATGATAGGTATTGGGTTGGGTTGGAGGTTATAGACTATCCAACATAGGGTTTATTCCCAAACCAGGCAACATAGATGGCTTTAATTTGTAATCAATAAAATCGATTCCAGCCCCTAAGTTGTCCGTCAATAACAATGGGCCATCTGCATCCAGAAAGTCTACCAATGGCGCCAAATGTGCCAATGGAGCTGTTCCTATACTGCTCTCATTCATGCATCCCAACATGACTTGAAGATTCAAAGACCTTGCCTTTTTTATCATTTCCATTGCAGGAGTGATACCACTGCATTTGGTAAGCTTAATATTGATACCGGAAAAATAGCCAGCACATTTTTCAACATCTCTCTCCCCTACACAAGACTCATCTGCGAAGATGGGAATCGAAGTTGTGGCTCTTAACATCTTGATTCCCTCAAAGTCTTCTTTGGCTAAAGGCTGTTCAATCAGTTCAATATTGAGTTTTTCCAAAACTGGTACTATTTGCATGGCTTGATCAAAGGTCCAGCCTGCATTGGCATCAACCCTGATGATGGCATTGGTATGTTGTCTGATGGCTTTCAGTTTTTCAAGATCTTCTGAAGTGCCCACTTTTATTTTGTATATCGGCGCAGGATGTGCATTAATTTTCTCCAGCATCTTTTCCAGTGAATCGATGCCAATGGTATAATCGGTTTTGGGGGCATTGGCCAGATTCAAGTTCCATAACTCATACAATGGTTTTCTACGGAGCTTGCCATAGATATCCCATCCAGCCATGTCCAAGGCACAAACCAAAAAAGGATTGTTGGGAAACAAATGATGTAAAAAATGCCAAAATCGTTTGGGATCAGTCAGCGAAAAGGATTCAATAAACTTTCGTTTTGATTCAAGATCTGTTACCATTTGATCAGTAGTAATCCCGTAATATGCAATGGCTGGAGCTTCTCCGTAACCAATTATGCCGCGAAAATTGAGTTCAACAATGAAAGTGTGTTGATGAGTTTTGGTTCCTTTCGAAATAGTGAAAGGATATTCAAAAGGCAATTCTTTTTGCCAGTAGCGTATTGTAAACATAGGTTTTAGTGTATCATCTGTTTAAAGCCAATGAATTGTAACTGGAAAACTACCTATTGTTTGCACTAATCAGGTATTTGAGGTCTTGATTAAAGGTATCATTTTTAATCAGTTCCTCAATAGGCAAGTGCATTCTAAATCTCCAGTAATGGTTAGGATCTCCAGGGATATTGATCCTTTCTGCATGAGGATCTTCCAATCGAAGACAATCATTCATGGCAAGTAAATCTTGCAACTGAAATACTGCCCACATGGCAGGTGAAGCAAGGTGTTGCAGTATCACAGAACGAACGACAGCATTGGTTGCTTCGGCAGGAGCTTCTCCGTGCTGCCAAAGCTGTTCATTGTAGAATTGTTGTGTCTTGCTTCTGTCCTCCAACCACCATTCACGAATGGTGCTCATATCATGGGTAGATGGAGTGACAACAGAAAGATAAGGTGCATTGGAAGGATCAAAAAACGGCGTATTCAATTGTTTAGGCATTCTTTGAACCTCCATGCTCAAAAAGCCAAGTGATGACATCACTGCAGGAACACTTTTGGGAACCATACCCAGGTCTTCGCCACAGATGAGCATATCGGTACACAGTTTTAATGCGGGAAGTTTTTCAAGCGCTTCATGCTTCCAAATATGCTCCTGGCGATGGTAGAAATAATCATTATACAAGGATGAAAGTTGAAGCTGGGTATGTGTCTCCAAGTATTGAAATGACAGGGTATTAGTGGCATTGAAACGAAAATGGAATCCATTGATATTTTCTCCATCAGGCCACAGCACAACGTTGGAATGGAGATTGATCAAAACTTGTTTTAGTTCTTTTTTCGCATCATCCTGAGCATAAGACTTGAAATAGTCTTCAATCTTCCGTTGGGTATCAAAAATGGATTTGAACCGATAGGTTGAATCACCATTTGATTGAAGAAAACATTTTATCTCAGTATCCAAATGGCTTGCCATCTCTCCAATTACTGTATCAGTGATAAAGGGCTTGCAGTATCGAGCGTTGTCTATTAAAACTCCTCTCTCCTCAAATTCATTTCTTGAAACCGGAATGGCAGGAACAAATCTGCCCATGATGCCCTCAATTGCATGATCAGGTATAGACCAAATGCGAAAAAAACCAAGGATATGATCAATCCGAAAAGCATCAAAATAATTTGACATTTGCTGAAAACGTTGTCTCCACCAAGCAAATCCATCTGACTTCATGTTTTCCCAGTTGTAAGTAGGAAAACCCCAGTTCTGGCCCTTAACCGCGAAATCATCCGGAGGCGCGCCTGCCTGCATGTCAAGGTTGTAAAGAGAGGGCTGCGTCCAGGTATCTGCACCATTTCTGTGTACGCCAATGGCAATATCACCTTTAAGAATAATGCCTTTGCTGTTGGCATAATCGTGTGCCTGTTTCAGTTGACGGTGGAGCTGGTATTGGATAAAATAATGCAATGTAATGGCATCAAAGTTTTCAGACCCCGGGGCACATAATTCAGTTATCAACAATTCATTGAATGAAGCATATTTCCCCCATGTTGATGCATCGGGCGACCCGAATTTGTCGCGGAGAAAACTATACGCAGCATAAGGAACCAACCAAGACTTGTTTTCTTGAAAGAAATCTCCATAGTCAACTTCTTGAAAAACCTCATCCTTCATGGATTGATACAGTGAGGTCAATGCATCCCACTTCAATTCCATGACCGCTTCATAGTCAACACCTGAAGAGGCATTCAACTCATCCTTACGAGAGAGATAGGATTTAATGCGGTTTGCGTGCTTGTTTCCAGCAATGGTTGTAATCGAAGCATACATTGGATGCAGCGCAAAGGCTGATATAGCTGCATATGGATAGGAATCAGCCTTTGTATGAGTAGAAGTTGTATCATTCACAGGAAGGAGCTGAATCATCCTCAGGGATACTTTTGCTGCCCAATCTACCAGTAAGTTGATATCAGTGAATTCTCCCACTCCAAGGCTTTGGGCAGAACGTAAACTGAAAACTGGTATGGCTATTCCTACTCCTCTCCAGTTGTTTTCAAAACGCGCAGAACCATCCTGAATCAAACAAGGAGTTTTTGCCACATGCTGAAGGCCGAACTTCCTGTTGTCCCCGTTTTCGTATGCAATAAAGCTTCCAGACGTATCCAGCAAACAATATTTATATTCAAATGGAACTTGTGCATGAGCAGAATCGATATCAGCAATCCAATGGCTGCCATTGAAATGCA
Organism: Chitinophagaceae bacterium; assembly: GCA_021299175.1. GTDB lineage: Bacteria > Bacteroidota > Bacteroidia > Chitinophagales > Chitinophagaceae > Pollutibacter. Next base: position 6,015 of record JAJTFY010000003.1, on the reverse strand, counting down.
TTTTACTGACCATTGAAACAGACCAATTACCCCAAACATCCAAACTCCCCATCAACCCCAATTGATAGTCATTGGAAAGCAATGGAGCATCAACAGAAAACCTGCAATATTTTGCTTTGAGCTTTACAGATTTGGCAATTTTACGTTTAACTGAAAAAATATGTTCGAAAGGCGCTGTATAAAAAACATTGGAAACAGCACCCATATCAACCCAACTGTCGAGCAAAACCAGTCCTTTTTTAAGATTTTGCAATAGCATGAACCTGTTTTTGCAATAATCACTTTTTACCACTCCATGTGAATCCTCAAAACGATACTGGTAACTTAGTCTTTCAAGGGAATTCACTTGGTCGTTGGTCAATTCAAGACGAAAATGCCAATGAGAATGATCCACATAACTCATTGGATAAATGATAGGCAATCTAGCATGTTCATCGCCAGGAAAATCCACCACCATGTTCAATTTCTCACCTGGCCTGGTAGAAAATCTCAGGTATATATCAATATTCATCAATCAGTATATATAATGCTACAAATTACATATTATTTAAATTAGTGTATTCAATACACATTAAAAGATTTATTGAGAATGAATGGATTAAGATTTTATGAAAAAGGAATCCAGTTGTATATTTGCATTTCAAACTCAATAAGATGACCAAGAGCCAAAAAAATACGTATTGGATTTTATTTTTCCTTTCGATAGCACTCTCTGTTGTGGTTTATCTTTTCTTACCCTCAATGGTATCGCTGACGGTAGTTCCTCTGGTCACTACTTTTGCCAAAGCCTTAGACCTCATTTAATTTTTATTGATTTTTTTGTTGAACATCGGCATTAATCTGCCGAGATACCTTTTTTATGCCTTACGAAGGGTCATAATTAATACTTTTCTAACATTATTCGATTATTAATGTATTTCATACAACATACATGGAGAATAATGCGTTTTATTAGAAATTAACAAAATTGAAATACTTGCTTCTATTGTAAAGGCTTGTAACTAATGTACCTTTGCAACTTCAAAGCATTAACAAACCATTTAAAAAGATACAGTAAAATAGGGCATCTAAAACAATGAATGGTTCCTTGCATTAACTAGTACTAAATATTTTTTTATGAAAACGATAATAAGGAGAATGATGAAACTCACATTGGCTAAGGCGGCCAAAAACAACATCAAAAGTAAAAAGGCTATTTCAGGTTTATTCACCGCAGTCACTTTTTTTGCCATTCTTGCAGGCAATAGCTCATTTATTGCCGAAGGTATTGGTCAAACCTTGGAAGAAACAAGGCGTACGATGCTTGAGGCACTTCCCATCGGTGAAGAAATTACTGCAGTAAAAATTTCAACCCCTTCCCCTAGCATGATACGGAAAGCAGACAGGGAAATCAATTTGAACATGAATGCGATGATCAAAGCATTGAATTCCTTCCACATCAGATATATTGAAAACATTGCTGCTGACCAGGACATCAATATTCAATTCAACCAGGGATACATGATCAAACCGACATCGGAAAGAGCTGAAAATAGTGATATGGACCTGACATATCAATTTGATGCTGAAAACATTGACATGAATTTGAAAAAACAATCCTCAAATGCTGATGATCTAATTTTTAAGAAGTTTTATCTGAATGATTACAGCATGGCTAATCCTATCAAAATTACAGATGCTGATATATTGATCACCAACACCTTCTACGCTGAGAACAATTGATGAATCAATAACATCAAAAGCCATAAAGAAAAAATGCCTTCTCAAATGAGAGGGCATTTTTAATTTTTTACCGCAAATAATAAGCCGGATTCTGTACTAGGCTATCATTTATCTGTCACAAAAGTTACCCAATGTGATCAAGCTGCCTACCCATCAGGACCTCAAAGAGAGAGAACGAGTCATTCTCCACCCGAAGGTTGCCCTAACCTATGTGGCATTTCAACACGCAAGGTTTACCCCCGGTATGCATTACTGCAAACCGCCGGAAGCTTTTACCTCCCGTTTTCACCCTTACCTCAACAAGTTGAGGCGGTTATTTTCTGTGGCACTGTCTGTTCTTGCTTACACAAGACCCGGCTGTTCACCGGTGCGATGCTCTATGTTGTCCGGACTTTCCTCGTTGATTGCTCAACGCGATAGCATATTGCGGCAGTGCTAAGGTATGATATATATTTCTGTTGCGCCATATCCATAGAGATGATGGAGCCTGTTAACGAATGATTTGACATCTTTTTTGTGGCGAAGCAATTCATGGATTTCATCCTTCAGCTTTCCAGTTCCTATGCCATGGATAACGGTAATTTCTGGAAGTTTGTGGGCAAGCGCCTCTTCATAGAATTTTTCAAATGCCTTGAGCTGCATGTCAAGAATCTGCACAGGCGTTAGTCGATCATGCTGGTCTGACAATTTATCCGCATGAAGATCAATCAAAGTTCTTCTCGGAGGGAGATTGGCCTTTATTTTATCTGCGGAATAGACCTTAAATCCAGCAGCAGATAGCCTGTTGATGTCAAACCGATCCTGCTCTGCCTCTTTGATGGGATAGGTTTCAAAAAGATTGATATTGAATGAAGCCTTTTGTGCTTTCAAAACCTCTTCAGACAACTTGAAGATTTGCTTGGGCTTAGGCTTGAACTGGACTTCAAAGTGTGTTACCCTTTTCTTATCCGCTGATGCCAGGGAAAAATTAAAATCCATCCTTGGCTGATCATTCAGGTTCTCAAATGGAAGATCAAACAAATACATTTCATCAAGGGCCCTTATGCTGTTACGCAGATCAAGCTCTTTGTTGTTTCCATAATAGATGGAAAGCTCAAAGACAAGGTCATCATCTGTATGGTTCAAAACATATATGCGATAATAGGAAATGATATCATCGTCAAAAACATCCTTGTCAAGCACAGGATAGAAAGAAAGCCAAACACCATCCCGCTCAATAAATCGTTGAACATTTTTCTCTTTTCTGGGTGGTTCAGGCTTTCCTAATGAAGACTTTTTTTTGAATTCCTTCGGCGCTGTGAAGTCTTGAAAATAGGGAAAATCGATCTGATCAGCGTATACTGGAAAGCTTACTCCACCTACCTCAATCAACAACATTTTCTTGTCGATCCACTCCACAACTGATCCCCTTTCACCAGTGGCAAGGACCATGATTTTATCTCCCTCCTGAAATTTCATGGATACAAAGGTAGTCTCAATCCGGCTATTTGTTCAACTTACTGTTGTTCTTGCCATAAAGAAGATAGATAGAAAGACCAAGGGCCATCCAACCAAAAAATACAAGCCAACTTTTGGCAGGAATTTCAACCATGAGGTACATGCAACAGGCAACACCCAATACTGGAATAAGTGAGTATTTCTTAATGAATGAAAGTACAGCAAGGATGGCAGCCAACACCATAAAAATGATGAACAGCACTTCCTGATACCCCTCTGTACCCAATTGTAATAATGCTTGTATGGTTCTTTCCTGAAACAAATAGAAAGTAAGCACATACATGAATGGGAAAATATACTGGGCATTGATGTAAGGGATGGAGAATTTTCCTTTCTGCTTTTCAATTCTTGGCAGCAGCAGCACGCCTCCACTGACCAAAACGAACGCAAACAAGGTGCCAATACTGGTTAGGTCAGTCATGAGTTTGTCGTCAATGACCAGCACCAACCCTGCAACCAAGATACCTGCAACGATGGTCGAAAATCCTGGTGTCTGGTATTTCTTGTTTACCTTTCCAAATGATTTTGGCAATAGGCCATCCCTGCTCATCGCCATCCAAATCCGGGGTTGCCCAATTTGAAAAATCAACAATACACTGGTGGCAGCAACCACTGCACTGACTGAAATAAAGAAGCCAAATTTTTGCATGTTGATCCGCTCAAAAACAAAGGCTAGAGGATCAGCTACATTGGCGAACTCGGAATAGTTGACCAATCCGGTAATGACCAATGCTGTAACAATATAAATCACCGTGCAAATGATCAGGGAATAAATCATTCCCTTGGGAAGATCCCTTTGTGGATTGGCGCATTCCTCTGCAGTGGTGGAGATGGCATCAAATCCAATATAGGCAAAGAATACAGCAGAAACACCTTTCAAAACGCCACCCATCCCGTTGGGAAGAAAAGGAGTCCAATTGGCGGTGGTACCATTAGAGAAAATAAACCAAAACCCAACAAGCGCAACCAGGACAAGCACAACTATTTTGATCATTACCATTGTATTGGCTGTACGCTTGCTCTCCTGAATACCAATATAGGCCAACATGGAAATGAGCGCAACGATAACGAAGGCGGGTAAATTGATGATAAAAGGAACACCTAAAATTCTGGGAGCGTTGGTAAACACCAGGCCTGAAACATCCGCCCCGCTTGCCAAAGCTGCATCATGAATATTGCTGGCAGTTTGATAACCCACTGTAAGCCACTTGGGAAGATCAAGCCCCATGGCATGGAGAATATTGTTGAAATAGGCACTCCATGAAATGGCCACTACAATATTACCAATGGCATATTCCAAAATCAGTGCCCAACCAATGATCCAGGCAACCACTTCGCCAAAACTCACATAGGAATAGGTGTAGGCACTGCCCGCAACAGGTATGCGTGAGGCAAACTCTGCATAACAGAGGGCTGTAAAACCGCAAGTGATGGCGGTAATGACAAAAAGCAGAATAACGCCGGGTCCGCCATTGTAGGCAGCTGAACCTATCGTTGAAAATATACCTCCACCAATCACGGCAGCTACGCCCATCAGGGTTAGATCTTTTACATTCAGTACACGGTGTAATCCTGTTGAACCCTCAAGGCCAGCATGCAATGAAACCTCTCCATTGAGATCCTGTAAATTCTTTTTTCTGAAAATATTTCCCAAAATATTCGTTTTTATTTGTCTCGTTTGATCAGATAATGAGCCAGTTCAATAAGTGATGCTTTTCTTTCCTTGGATACAGCAATCTCTTCGAGGTGCAAAAATGCCTTTTCGAGATACTGTTCCTTGAGTGCATTGGCCCAGCGGTCTATGCCACAGGCCCTATAGATGGCCAGTACTTTTTCAACCTTGTCTTTGTGATCTTGTTTCATCAGCTGATGCAATTCGGCAAGCATTTCCCCCTCTGCAGTTTCAAGTGCATGAATCATCAGGAAGGTTTTCTTGTTGCTTTGAATATCACCACCCACCTGTTTCCCGAATTTGCTTGGGTCGCCAAAGGCATCAAGATAATCATCCTGCACCTGGAAAGCAATACCCAGGTTTCTTCCAAATTCATATAGATGTTGCTGATTTCCCTCGCTTGCGCCGCCGATGATGGCACCCAACTGAAGGCTGGAAGCCAGTAAAACGGATGTTTTTAATTCAATCATTTTTAGGTACTGATCCAAATGAACCTGGTCCTGCTTTTCAAAATCCATATCCAGTTGCTGACCTTCGCAAACCTCCTTGGCTGTTTTATTGAAAAGATGCAAAGTTTTCCTAAGAAAGAAAGGGTCGATTTTATTCAGGTAGTCATAGGCAACCACCATCATCACATCTCCACCCAGCAAAGCAGTGGGTTCGCCATGCACAGCATGAACTGTTGGCTTGCCGCGGCGTAAAGGTGCTTTATCCATGATATCATCATGAACCAGGGTAAAATTGTGGAAGAGCTCTACGGCGGCGGCAAGATGGTAAGCATCCTGTTTGATTTCACCGAAGAGTTCATTCCCCATCAAACAAAGCACGGGCCTGATTCTCTTTCCGGAGTTGGACAGGAAATCTTCCAGTGGATCGTATAAAGTAGCAGGAAATGAGGGGAAATGCCTGTGGTTAAAATAAGATTCGAAGGATTGTTGTAATGTTTCAATGCCAGTCATAAAGTGCCTTTGTTAAGGTGCTCTAAGATAGCAAATGAAGCGTTCTTCTGCTTATTTTTTCTTTTTCTTCGGGGTTGTAACCTTGAAGTCTACATCCAGCATCCATTCATAATCCAGCTGCCGCTTGGTCAGGTTGGCTGAAATGACTTTGATCTTCACAGGATC
>JAJTFY010000055.1 GCA_021299175.1 Chitinophagaceae bacterium | reverse complement strand
TGTTATTGTTGAAGAACAATGGCCATTTGCATCCATCTCTTCCGAGATTACCTACAGGATTCAAAAGGAAGGGTTTGATTATCTTGATGCCCCTATCAGGAGGATCACTGCAGCGGATGCTCCCATGCACTATGCGCCCAATTTGGTGGCAGCCTATCTTCCAGATGTCAGCCGTACAGTGAAGTTGGTGAAGGAAGTGATGTACATGAACAAATAAGCAGATTATCCAGATAGAAGAACCCGGTTATACCGGGTTTTTTTTTGACCATTTCAAATGAACAAAGATGAAAATTCGCTTGCTTTTTTTTGCTTTCATTCTTTTCGTTTTTCAGTCTTTTGGCCAGGAGAAAAAAGATTCAGTTACATCCATGGAATCCATTGTGGTCAGAGGATATGAGTCGAATGCAAAGCGCATCGTAGTGCCTGCATCGATTTCTACCATCAGCAGGACTGAATTGCAACGAACCTCATCTTACAGTATTTTACCAGCATTCAATGCAGTGGCTGGTGTACGAATGGAAGAGCGGTCGCCGGGGAGCTATAGACTATCTATTCGGGGCAGTTTACTGAGGTCTCCATTTGGGGTTCGGAATGTAAAAGTTTACATGGACGATATGGTCTTTACAGATGCAGGTGGCAACGCATACCTCAACCTGCTGGATGTGAACAGCATCGGTGGGGCTGAGATCATCAAAGGTCCGGCAGGCAGCATTTACGGCGCTGGAACCGGTGGTGCGCTGCTGCTGTCCGGAGCAAGTTTATCTGGTCAACATCAGCAAGATACCAGTATCTTCAGCATCAAGGCATCAGCCGGTCGCTATGGTACTTTTAATGAAACGATACAGTACCAATTGAAACAAGGAGCTTACTCCATCAATGCCTTGCAAGGCCATGCCCAATCTGATGGATTCAGAGACCAGAGCCGCATGCGAAAGGATAACCTTCAATTGGGCCTCACGATCAAGGGAACTGATAAAGTGACAACTGATTTATTACTGTTGTTGGCAGACCTGTCTTACCAAACCCCGGGAGGACTGAACCTGGTTCAGTTCAATGCCGATCCACGCCAATCAAGGCCCGCCACCAGCACCATTCCTTCGGCACGGGATCAGCGTGCGGGTATTTTTAACAAGACAGCCATGCTGGGAATCTCCAACAGTTTTATCTTGTCCAATCACTGGAAAACGGTTACTTCTTTTTCAACATCCATCACGGGGTTTAAAAATCCATTTATCACGAATTTTGAAAAAAGAAAAGAAGCCAACCTCGGCATCCGTTCAAAGTTTGTGTATGAAACAAAACTTCCGTTTCCTATTCAATGGGTCAATGGGGTAGAGGTACAACGCGGTGATTATACCATTGACAGCAGCGGAAACAACAAAGGAGTGTCCGACGGGAAAATGGTCAGGGACTTGGTTGTTGCAAGGCAACAATTTCTTTTTTCACAGCTCAGTGTTCATCCGCTTGCGTTCATCCAGGTGCAGGCAGGTATAAGTGTCAACAGTTTTAATTATGCCATAGAAAGGTCCGTTGGATTGCCCGCCATCGGTAAGAAAAACATTGCATTTGATGCCCAGGTGTTGCCAAGGTTTGCATTGACGCTTCATCCTTTCAAAGCCATTGCATTCTATGGTCAGCTATCAAAAGGATATTCATCACCCACCCTTGCAGAAATCCGTCCTTCAGCCGGTGGGCTTTATGCAGGACTACAGGCAGAGTATGGGTTGAACAAAGAACTGGGGATGAAGTTGTCGGCAGATCAGGGACGTTTCTTTTTCACCGCCACTGTCTTTCAATTTGATTTGAAAGATGCCATTGTAAGACAGGTAAACGCTGCTGGTGCAGAATATTTTGTGAACGCGGGAACTGCAGTGCAAAAAGGGATTGAAGCAGAGTTGTCCTGGTTATTGCTCAATAAACCCAAAGGGAAATTTTTACAATTGCTGAAAATGACGCATGCCCTGACCATCAATGATTTCAGGTTTGGTACCTATACTGTTGCCAACATCAGCCATGAAGGAAAAAAAATGACCGGTGTTCCCAACGAGGTATATAATCTCTCGGTACAATCTTCTTTTTTTCAACATTATTTCTGCAACATCAACTTGAATTATGCCGGAAAAATCCCACTCAATGATGCCAATACATTCTATGCACAAGCCTATCGTCTTTGGCAAGGAAAATTAGGCTGGAAGGGGACTGTAGCAAAAAAACAGGCGGAATTGTTTGTGCTGGTTGACAATCTGGGTGATGCCGTTTACAGCCTTGGCAATGATATCAATGCATTTGGCGGAAGGTATTATAACCCTGCTGCTGCACGAAATCTTCAGGTAGGATGTAGTGTAATGCTTTGATTTTTTTTGAAGGATGTTATGCTGACTTATTTCTTTTTAGCGGGCAATTTTTGTTCAAAAAGCCATGGCAAGAGCCTGGGTTCGGCAAAGGCATTCACCCAGCTGTTGTGTCCGATGCCAGGGTATTCTGTATAGAGCACCTTGCTGTTCGTTTTTTTCATTGTTTCATATATCAGCCTTGAATTGGCAACAGGTATCACCGGATCTTTTTCGCCATGAAAGATCCACATGGGGAAGTTGGCTTTGTAGGTGGATGTTTTTTCGGGATTGCCTGCCCCACAGATGGGGATTGCTGCTGCAAAAAAACCTGGCCTTTTCCAGAGCAATTCAAATGTGCCAAATCCACCCATTGATAACCCACCAATATAGATGCGTCGCATGTCAACCTGGCCACTGCTGATCAGGGTATCGATAAAATCACTGACCAATTTCAAGGGTTTACGCATGGGCGCATCTATGCTGAAATCATAGCCGGTGCTGTCTTTCAGGTTGTTTTTGTTGTACTCGCCCCATTTGTCGTTTTTGGGACACTGTGGGAAAACAACAATCGCAGGAAAATTGACCCTGTTGGCGGAATCCAAAAAAAGATCACCGCCCCATTTCAGCTGGGCTTCATTGTCATTACCTCTTTCTCCTGATCCATGCAGAAAAATAACCAAGGGATATTTTTTCCCCATTTTGAAATTGACCGGTGTCAGGATCCTGCAGGGCAAGGTATCTTCTCCTGCAATGAAAAGCTGTTTTTCAAAAAGTGTTTTTTCCTGTGCCATGCTGCAGTTTATCATGAAAAAAAATAAAGCGGAAAGAAAGTGTTTTTGTTTCATGGTGACTTTTTTCTTCAGTGTTATGCGTACTCAATGTATCAAAAAAACGGGTCATAACCTTCTGGTGATCACTGGCAGGATATCTTTTTTCCAAGAGGAGAAGCTTCCCATCATGATCTGTTCCCTCGCCTGGGTGACCAGCCAAAGATAGAAAGCAAGGTTTTGGATGCTGGCAATGGTAAGCCCCAGGATTTCTTTGCTTTTGATCAGGTGGCGCAGGTAAGCCTTTGAATAGTATCTGGATGTTTCATTCTCCAGGCCCGGATCAATGACAGAATGGTCCATTTCCCATTTCTTGTTGTCAATGTTGATGATGCCCTCTGTGGTAAAAAGCATGGCATTTCTTCCATTTCTTGTGGGCATGACACAGTCAAACATGTCTACGCCCAACGCGATGCATTCCAGCAAATCCGCAGGCGTGCCAACGCCCATGAGATAGCGGGGTTTATTTTCTGGAAGGTGCTCGCAAGACCATCCGCAATATTCATAAATCAGCTCAGTAGGCTCACCCACACTGAGTCCTCCAATCGCATTTCCCACTGCATCTTTTGAAGCAATGAATTCGCAGGAAGCTTTTCTAAGGTCCTTCTCTGTTCCACCCTGCACGATGGGAAAAAGGTTCTGTGTATGGCCATACAAGGGCTCAGTATTGTTCATGTGTGTAAAACACCTGTCCAGCCAACGGTGGGTGAGCTCCATTGAATTTTTGACATATTTGTATTCACTGGGGTAGGGCGGGCATTCATCAAAGGCCATGATGATATCTCCTCCGATGACCCGCTGAATATCAATGGCTTTTTCAGGGCTGAACAAATGTTTGGAACCATCGATATGGCTTTGGAAAACAACACCCTCTTCACTGATTTTTCTATTGGCTGCCAGGGAAAAAACCTGATAGCCTCCACTGTCTGTGAGTATGGGCCTGTTCCATCCATTAAACTGGTGCAATCCACCTGCGGATTGCAGTACTTCTAAACCGGGACGCAGGTAAAGGTGGTAGGTATTGCCAAGGATGATCTGCGCTTGCACATCTGTTTTTAGTTGTTGTTGTGATACAGCCTTGACAGTACCGGCCGTTCCCACCGGCATGAAAATGGGTGTTTGGATGATGCCATGGTCAGTAGTGATGGTTCCAGCCCTTGCCTGGGAGGAAGGATCCTTTTTCTCCAATGCGAATTGTAATGCAGCCATGCTGCAAGTTAAACAGAATGGCTGATGATTTTTTTTTAGTCCGATTTCATTTTATTGGATTGCTTCCATTACTTTTGAAAGGCACAAAAACATCAATCATGGAAACCGGTCTCCTTCATCTACACAACCTTTTGCGCTGGATCATTCTTATTCTTCTCTTGGTCTCCATTTACAAAAGCTTCTCAGGGTGGAAAGGACAGAAAGCATTCGCAGCAGGAGACAAAAAAATCTGGTTGATGACCATGATTGCCGGACACATTACTTTGTTGTTGGGACTTTACCAGTGGTTGCTCGGTCGTTATGGTATTTTTTCATATGTAAAGGCAGAAGGCATTTCTATGATGAAAGATCCATACCTGAGATTTTTTCAGATGGAGCATCCTGTCTCCATGATTTTGGCCATTGTATTGATCACCCTTGGGCATGGCATGGCAAAGAAAAACGTATCTGACGAGGAAAAATACAAAAAGGCTTTCCGATATTTCATTTTAGCCCTGTTGTTGATTTTGGTAGCAGTACCTTGGCCATTCAGGGAAGTCGGCAGGCCATGGTTCCCCGGAATGTAAGCATCTTCATTTAGAAGGTATTCGTTTCAGCTCGACCACTTCCATCTGCTTGATATCATTTCCATCTATGGAAAACTTTAGAAGGGTTTGTACCTTGTGCCATCCAGATCTTCCTGCTGCACCCGGATTGAGGTGAAGGCAGTTCAATCCTTCATAAAACTGCACCAGCAGGATATGGGAATGCCCGCAGACAAAAATGGTTGGTTTTGAAGCCGCAATCCTTTCTTTTACTTCGCCAACAAATTTGGGAGGCCTTCCTCCAATATGTGTCATCAGCACTTTCACCTGTTCTGTTTCCCATTCCAGCCATTCTGGAAGTTCATTCCTCAGCGGATGTCCGTCAATATTACCGTAAACAGCTTTTACTGGTGCGAAGGCAGACAATTGACCAAGTATTTCCCGATCGCCAATGTCTCCGGCATGCCAGATTTCATCTGCTCCTTTGAAGTGGGCAAGGAATCGTTCATCGATAAAGCCATGTGTATCAGAGAGGAGAACGATTTTTTTCATATCATTGAATATCAGATAGTTATAATTTATTCTTATTTTTGTTTCCGGGCTGCAAAACAGCGATAAATTAGGGAATTTGACGTTTCGTTAAAATATCTTAAAGTTTTTTTACTAATTCCACTGATTATCTTATCTTTGCGCTCCCAAAAACCATGGCAAAACAAGCACTCATTAAACAGGACGGTAACATCATAGAGGCGCTAAGCAATGCTATGTTCAAGGTGAAGTTAGAAAATGGGCATGAGATATTGGCAACCATTTCAGGTAAGATGAGGATGCACTACATCCGTATTCTTCCCGGTGACAGGGTTGGTGTTGAGATGAGTCCATATGACTTGACAAGGGGTCGAATCATTTTCAGGTATAAATAAAACCCGCTCCAAGGAGCCTAAACCAGAGATATGAAAGTAAGAGCATCCATCAAGAAGCGCAGTGCGGATTGCAAGATTGTCCGCAGGAAAGGTAAACTCTATGTGATCAACAAGAAAAATCCACGTTACAAGCAACGCCAGGGTTAATCTTTACTCAATCATTCAATCGAACAAACACAATAAACATCTATGGCCCGTATCGCAGGTATTGATTTGCCAAAGAACAAAAGAGGAGAAATCGGTCTCACTTACATCTATGGTATAGGAGTGTCAACTGCCCAGTACATTTTAGGAAAGGCAGGAATTGACGTAAATAAAAAAGTAAACCAGTGGGATGACGATGAACTGAATGCGATCAGGACCATCATCACCAATGAATTCAAGGTTGAAGGTCAACTGCGTTCTGAAACACAAATGTCTATCAAGCGTTTGCTTGATATCGCTTGTTACCGTGGTCTTCGTCACCGTAAAGGACTTCCTGTAAGGGGTCAGCGTACCAAAACCAATGCCCGTACAAGAAAGGGTAAGAGGAAGACAGTTGCTGGCAAGAAGAAGGCCGCCAAGAAATAAATGAAACGAAAAGTGGTATTGCCACTTTTCTCTCATTATATACTGCACCATTATTTGCTGTTCATCGCCGGAAATCGGGTGCAATCGAGGGTTGAACAGGGTCTGAAAAGACTGATTTTTTTTGAGTACCTAGTTTAAAAAAATTATGGCAAAAGCACAACAAAACAGCGCCAAAGCGGCTGCGAAGAAAAGAGTGGTTAAAGTTGATAGTTTCGGGGATGCCCACATCAACGCCACGTTCAACAACCTTATCATCAGTTTGACCAACAAGTCAGGACAGGTAATTTCCTGGAGCAGCGCTGGTAAAATGGGATTCAGGGGTTCTAAGAAAAACACTCCATATGCAGCCCAGATGGCCGCACAGGATGCTTCACGTGTTGCACTTGAGGCAGGCTTGAAGAGGGTAGATGTTTATGTAAAAGGACCTGGTGCAGGTAGGGAAGGTGCCATTCGTGCCCTTGCCAATTCCGGCATCGAGGTTGTAATGATCAAAGACATTACTCCGCTTCCACACAATGGTTGCCGTCCTCCAAAGAAGCGTCGCGTATAATTATCATTTATAACAGGGCAGGAGATTCAGTTTTATGATTTTTTAATAATCCCCTGTCATTTCTTAAAAAATCAAAACATTTTACAATGGCACGTTACACAGGTCCAAAAACAAAAATCTGCAGGAAGTTCGGTGAGCCGATCCTCGGAAATGGGAAGTATCTCGACAAAAACAGTGTTCCTCCTGGTCAGCACGGAGCATCACGCAAGCGCAAGGCGCCAAGTGAGTATTCCATCCAGTTGAAGGAAAAGCAAAAAGCAAAGTATACCTATGGTTTGTTGGAGCGCCAGTTCCGCAAGACATTTGAAGAAGCAGCTCGTATCAAGGGTGTAACTGGTGAAAACCTGATCATCTTGCTTGAGTCTCGCCTCGACAATACAGTTTATCGCATGGGTATTTCTCCATCCCGTCCAGCTGCGCGTCAGCTTGTTTCACACAAGCACGTGATGGTGAACGATGTGGTGGTTAATATTCCTTCGTTTCAGTTGAAGCCAGGTGATGTAATCACCATCGCTGATAAGAGCAAGGAAAGTGAGAGCATCAAGTCCCTGATGAGACCAAGGAATCCAAAAATTGGATGGGTTGACTTCAGTGAAGCTCAAATGTCCGGAACTTTCATCGCATTCCCAGTCAGGGAAAATGTTCCTGAGAATATCAGGGAACAGTTGATCGTTGAATTGTATTCTAAGTAATCTGCCTGATGCCTTATGGCATCCGGTTTTCATATCACCCGTTTTCCCGATACAATCGGGATTTAACAAGTAAAAGGAATTTAAATATGGCCATTTTAAATTTCCAGCAGCCGGACAAAATCGTCCTCCAGAAAGCAACCGACTTCGAAGCACAATTCGAATTCCGTCCGCTTGAACCAGGATATGGTGTTACCATTGGTAACGCACTTCGCAGGGTTCTATTGAATTCTCTCGAAGGATACGCCATCACTGGTATCGTCATTGAAGGTGCTGATCACGAATTCGCAACATTGAAAGGTGTTGTAGAAGACGTAACAGAAATAATTTTGAACCTCAAGCAAATCAGGTTCAAGAAAATCCTCGACCACGACGTGCAGACTGAGAAACTGACCATTTCCATCAAAGGAAAGTCTGATTTCACTGCAGGCATGATTGATGAAGTGACTGGAACCTTCCAGGTAATGAACCCTGAGTTGCTCATCTGCACCATGGATCCTTCCGCAAAACTCAATATTGAGTTGCATATTTCTAAGGGCAGAGGATATGTTCCTTCCGAAGACAACAGGCAGAAAGAGGCACCATTTGGATTTATTCCAATCGACTCTATCCACACGCCCATCAAGAACGTAAAGTATGCTATCGAAAACACCCGTGTTGAGCAGCGTACTGATTTCGAAAAATTGTTGCTTGATGTGGTTACTGATGGAACCATCCATCCTGAAGAGGCTGTAAAGCAGGCTTCAAGGATTTTGATCCAGCACCTGATGATCATCACTGACGAGAACATCACTTTCGATAACAAAGAAGAAAAGAAAGAAGACCTGGTGGACGAGCAAACACTCCAATTGAGGAAAGTGCTCAAAACACCTTTGGAAGATCTCGACCTTTCTGTACGTGCTTTCAACTGTTTGAAAGCTGCAAAGATCAATAGTCTTAGCCAGCTGGTGCAGTATGAGCAGGAAGACCTAATGAAGTTCAGGAATTTTGGACAAAAATCATTGTCTGAAATTGAGCAGGTGCTTCAAGAAAGAGGACTTCATTTCGGAATGGATCTTGCCAAACTGGGAATCGATATCGACGAATTTTAATAAGGGAAACCTATTTTTTATCAGGCTGTAATTCCTGACACGGTACAGCTTTAAACTCAACAGTCATGCGTCACGGAGACAAAATCAACAATCTAGGCCGTAAAAAGGCCCACCGCGAGGCCCTCATGTCCAACATGGCGAGCCAGCTGATCATGCACAAGCGTATTGTAACAACACACGCGAAGGCAAAAGCATTGCGTACGTACATCGAGCCTTTGATCACCAAGACCAAAAAGGTGGAAAGCAAAGAGCAAATCATGCACAATCACCGTATTGTATTCTCATACTTACAAGACAAGACCGCAGTAAAAGAATTGTTTACTGAAATCGGTCCGAAAGTTGCTTCTCGTCCAGGTGGTTACACCAGGATCATCAAACTTGGCATCCGTTTGGGTGACAACGCTGAAAGGGCAATGATTGAGTTGGTTGATTACAACGAAATCTACGGAAAAGGTGTTGCTGCAGCTGCTGAACCAGCAAAGAAAACCAGAAGAAGTGGTGGTGCCAAGAAAAAGGCTGCTGCAACTGAAGAAGCTCCTGCTGCTGAAGCCCCTGCTGCTGAAGAAGCACAAGCTACTTCCGAAGAATCAACTGCATCTGAATAAGAAAAATGTTGATAAATAATTTCTTTTAAAGGCAGGTCTTTTGGTCCTGCCTTTTTTATTTTGCATCCAAATTCCCCTCATGCCAACACAAGAAATGAATTCAGTACCTGCCTTGCTTATTCTGGAAGATGGAATGGTTTTTCATGGCCGTTCATTTGGTAAAATCGGAACTGCCTCTGGTGAACTTTGTTTCAATACCGGAATGACTGGATATCAGGAAGTATTTACTGATCCCAGTTATTACGGTCAGGTATTGATCATGAACAATGTGCATACTGGAAACTATGGCGTAAAGGCCGGAGATGTGGAAAGTGAAACAGTGAAAATCAAGGCGCTGATCGGTAGAAACCTTGAGGAAAAATACAGCAGGCTGATGGCAGATGATTCCTTACAGAATTATTTGATAAAACAGGAGGTAGTGGCCATTGAAGACATTGATACCAGGGCACTGGTGACACATATTCGTGAGAAAGGCGCCATGAATTGCATCATATCCTCAGAGAACACAGATGTGGAGGCTTTGAAGGAAGCATTAAAAAAAGTGCCTTCCATGGATGGATTGGAATTGGCATCGGTTGTTTCTACCAACGAAGTGTACCATGTGGGTGATCCGACTGCCAGCATTCGCATTGCAGTCCTTGATTTTGGTGTAAAAAGAAACATCATTCAGTGCATGGCCGATAGAGGGGCATATGTAAGGGTTCATCCTGCCAAGACCAGTTTTGAAGAACTGCTCGCTTTTGAACCCCATGGTTTCTTCATTTCAAATGGCCCTGGTGATCCATCCTCCATGGGCTATGCTGTAGATACAGTTAAAAAGATTCTGGATACGAAAAAGCCTGTATTTGGTATATGCTTGGGACACCAGCTCTTGGCCCTCGCCAATGGCATCAAGACCTTCAAGATGCACCATGGACACAGAGGGTTGAATCATCCTGTCAAGAATTTGATGACCGGTCTTTGTGAGATCACTACACAGAACCATGGATTCGCTGTCGATGCAGATGCAGTGAGAAATGCAGAACAAATTGAGGTTACCCATATCAACCTGAATGATGATTCCATCGAGGGTATAAGACTCAAAGATCGTCCTGCTTTTTCAGTGCAGTACCACCCGGAAGCCACGCCTGGCCCACATGACAGCCGCTATCTTTTTGATGATTTCATCAACCTGATCCATAACAACTAGGCCATGAAAAAAATCACCATCATCAACGGACCCAATCTCAACTTGCTGGGCAAAAGAGAGCCTGGCATTTATGGCAGTGAAGGCTTCGAATCCTATTTGGAAAAGTTGAAGCAGTCCAATCCTGATCTGGTGTTTGATTATTTCCAATCCAATATTGAAGGTGAATTGATTGATGCCATACAAAAAGCAGGATTTTCTGCAGATGGCATCATCCTCAATCCTGGTGGATACACCCATACCTCCGTTGCCATCGGCGATGCCATTTCCTCAATCACTGCACCAGTGATTGAAGTGCATATTTCCAATGTACATGCCCG
>JAJTFY010000054.1 GCA_021299175.1 Chitinophagaceae bacterium | reverse complement strand
AACCGACCTGGCCTCAGCAGGGCGGGATCCAAAAGGTCTGCCCTGTTCGTTGCTGCCAAGACAATCACGCCACTGTTGGTGTCAAAGCCATCCATCTCCGTGAGCAATTGGTTGAGGGTGCTTTCCCGCTCATCATTGGAGCCACTCATGTATGCGCCTTTTCCGCGGGATCTTCCAATGGCATCAATCTCGTCAATGAAAACAATGCAAGGCGTTCTTTCTTTGGCAGTTTTGAAAAGATCCCGGACACGTGAAGCGCCAACACCAACAAACATCTCCACAAAAGCAGATCCGGAAATGGAAAAGAAGGGGACCTTGGCTTCGCCTGCCACGGCTTTTGCCAGCAATGTTTTACCAGTCCCCGGTGGGCCAACCAGGATGATGCCCTTGGGGATTTTTGCCCCCACTTTTGTAAACTTCTCTGGGGCTTTGAGAAATTCCACAATTTCTTTTACTTCTGTTTCTGCTTCTTCAAGCCCTGCCACATCATCAAATGTTGTCAGGCTGGCTTCTTTTTCCATCAGTTTGGCATTGGACCTACCAAAATTAAAAATGGAGCTGCCTCCGCCACCAATTCCAGACATTCTACCAGCCATCATGTTCCAGAAGAAAAAAAGCAGGGCCAAAGGAATCAGCCAGGTGATCAGTTCAGGGAACAGCCTGCTGGATTGTATGTATCGAATCTCTATCCTTTCTGTTGCAGGAATGTTTTTTTCCGCTTCCTCCATTTTCTTTTCGAAGGATTCTACAGAACCAATACTGAACCAATAATGCGGACCAGGTTGGGTTGCATCTCCATATTTTTTCTTGAAGCTTTTTTTGAAATAGGGGTCGTTGATTTTTTCTTTTTTGATGTATACCTCTACTTTTTCCTTGTTGATGATCACCAGTTTTTCGATGGCTTTTCTGCTGAGTATTTCATTGTGAAAAATTTGCCAACTGATTTCCTTTTCGGCTGATGCATCACCCATCAAGGTTGGCAGCAAAAAAAATCCAGCAATAAGGAGAAAGACCAGCCAAGAAACAGGAAGCCTGTATTTGGGATTGGGTGAATTTTTCTTTTCCTTATTGGGTGCTGCAGGTATTTTATCCATGAATTGTTTCTATCCGTAAATCTTCTTTTTTTTACTTACCTGCAACATGATATTTCTCATCAACCATGATGATTATTGTGGATGCTTGAATTGATGCATAAAAAAACACCCTTGTTGAAGGGGTGCTTTTTCTTGATTTCTCAGAGGATGATCTTATGCGGATTCAAAAAACTCTTCGTACACCACTTCAATTTTGTTCTCAACCTCATTGACGCCTGGTGTTGCCCAGGCTGTGTTCTCCGCTTCCTCTTTTTCATAGTGCGATTTAACACTTCCCCTCAAAACAACTTTTGACCCAAGTACTTCCAGGCGTATGTTGTCTGCTTCATGCCCTGCAGTGGTGATGAAGCTTTCCCTTATTCTTTGTTTGATGTCAATGCTGGAGGGTTTTTGTTTGACAACAACCATATTGTTCACACCTTTTACGCCTGTCAGTTTGACAATGGCATTTTTTGCTGCAAGGCGCTGATATCCCCATTCTACAGTGCCTTCGATGGTAACAGTTGCGTTTTCAACTTTTACTTTGAGCTTGTCATCTGGCACGGAACTATCCCAGCGCAGGGCATTGACACAAGCTTCCGCAATTTCTGTATCAGATTTTCTGTTTACTGGGGAGATGCCCACCTGAATGTCCAACGCAACAGCTTTCACACCAATGACGTTTTTTGTGATCCTTTCTGCTGTCATTTTTTTTGGGTAGGTATCTACAATACCCGAGAGCGTGACAATGCTATTTTTGACCGCTACGCCAATTTCAGCAGCGTTCAGTTGCGGCTCCCATTTGAGTTGATTTTGTACATCAGTTTGAATTTGAGCATCATTTTTCATGCGATTGTATTTTATTGGTTTAAAAATAAATGGCTGTAAAAATATGCTCATCGATAACGGAGAAAGAGGATAGCGGTCATTCCTTCTGATGAATAGTATCAGTTGTGAAACAATAGAATGTTTTTTGTGCAGCAATACAACAATTGAAATTTTAATTTTCGCAGGCTTGTCTATGCTTGTGAATGGCCTAGATCAATCGATGGCCATGTTCAAAAAATCAACCAGTGGCATCATGGTTTCAAAATGGTCAACGATTTTGTTTGCCAATTCCTTGCCGGTAAGTTCGGCATCCTTCACTTCTTTCATCACAATAAAACTTTTCAGTTTCAACAGTTCTATGGCCGGGTTTTCGGCTTCATAACCTTTGGGAGGTCGGGTCAGCTTTTCGCTTTCACTCAGTGATCCGAAACTGGTCTTGAATTTTTTCTTGTTGAGGATTGTATTGAACTCCTCAAGGCCATAATCGATTTCCTGCCTGATCTTGTTCAATTCAGGGGCCATGGGCATCCAAAAACCTCCTCCGATAAAGCTTGCACCCGGCTCAAGGTGAAAGTAGTAGCCGGCACATTGCACTTTTTTGCCCCCTTTGCTGAAACTGGCTCCCATATTGGTTTTATAGGGTGATTTATTTTTGCTGAACCGCACATCGCGGTTGATTCGAAACACACATTGTTTGGGTTCAAGATCTGCCAGGCTGGTATCAATTTTCTTCATCCTGCCCAATACTTCTCCAACAAAATCCAGGTAATTTGACTTGGCCTGCTCATAGGTTTTCCTGTTCTGGTCAAACCACTCTTTGTTATTGTTTTTTTCGAGGGTCTTCAGGAATTTCAGTGTTTCGCTATTGATCATTTTTTTGGTTTTATGGCCGCTCAGCCCTACATCACTTTGAACCGCTTTGCATAAAGTTAAGCTACTCTTCATTCAATATTGCAGTCCATTTTTTTCACTTCTTCATGCTCATGATCAGGATCATCCGGGATACATGCTTAGGTCATCTCTCATGAATGGCTATGTCTATAATTTCGTTCCAAGATTGATTATTCATCACCTAAAATGTATACAATGAAAAAAATATCACTTGCTTTTTGTCTGTTTCTATTGATAGGATCGGTGACAGCACAGATTCAAAAGAATGATTGGTTGATTGGTGGAAGTACCAAATTCTCTTCTAACAAAACAGCCGATATTAAAACAAGCATGTTTGAATTCAGTCCCAATGCCGGATATTTCTTTTCCAATAATTTTGCAGGGGGATTGAGGACAGACATTAACAGCGTAAAAGTAGAAGACGAAGATGCAGTTAGCAGTATCCTTATCAGTCCTTTTCTGAGGTACTACTTTTTGCCATCAGATAATAAAGTCAATATAATGCTGGACGGAAGTTTTGGGTTTGGATCTACATCTGGTTTGGGAGAAACCATAAGCCAGAGTGGATTTGCTTTTGCAGCCGGACCTGCTATTTTCTTGAACAAACATACTGCTTTGGAATTCACGTTAGGCTACAATTCCATAAAATATGAGGACGACCCTGACCGCAGCAATACCTTTACAGTTGGTGTTGGCTTCCAGGTTCATCTGTTGGGGAGTAAAAAATAAGGGAGTTTAGAATTGAATAATTGTTACTGTTGTATTGGCCGCACTTTTGTGCGGCCTTTGCTTTTGAATTGGATGAAAAATCATACATTTATTTCTCTGAAACATTTTTTATTCAACCTGTTACAATGACCAAATCCAGTATTTATTTTGCCCTCCTCATGATGCTCATCAATGTCTCCTTGAATGCTCAGTCTTCTTCTGAAGAACAATGGGAGTCAATGTTCAATGGTAAAGACCTCAGCAAATGGAAACCAAAAATCAGGAATCATGTTGCGGGTGATAATTTTGGAAACACTTTCAGGGTGGAAGATGGCAAATTGGTTGTCCGATACGACGCCTACGATACATTCAATGAAAAATTCGGTCACCTGTTCTATTACAAGCCATTCAACTACTACCGCATCCGACTAGAATACAGGTTTGTAGGTGATCAAGCCAAGGAAGGTCCGGGTTGGGCCTTGCGCAACAGTGGCATCATGGTGCATGGACAAACCCCTGAAAGCATGGGAAGAGACCAGGATTTTCCCGTGTCCATTGAGGTACAGTTACTGGGTGGAGATGGAAAAAACAAAAGAACAACCTGCAATTTGTGTACACCTGGAACCAATGTGGAGATGAATGGGAAGCTTTTTACTCCACACTGCATCAACTCAACCTCTGAAACCTACCATGGAGACCAATGGGTCAGGGCGGAAGTGCTTGTATTGGGTGATTCTGTGGTCAAGCATTTTGCCAACGGGATGGAAGTGTTGTCCTACCAAAGGCCGCAGGTGGGTGGTGGAAATGTGGATGGTCAGGAGATCAAGTTTGGCCAGTCAGGACAATTGCTCAAGGGGGGCACCATTTCATTGCAGAGTGAGAGCCATCCTGTCGAATTCAAAAATATTGAAATCCTCGATCTGGAAGGCTGTATGGATCCCAAGGCCATCAATTACAAGTCCTATTATATACACTCGAAGCCAGCAGATTGCAGGTATAAAAAGAAGAAATGATTTCATGAACAATTATTTGTTGGTAGATGATGATCAAGTCTTTCTATTCCTGCATGAGAACATGATTAAAATTGCAGATCCTTCGGCAACAATCAGGACCATGCAATCCAGCGTCAAGGCAGTAGCATATCTTGAAGACCTTATCCAGTCCGGACAAAAGATGCCAGACTGCATTTTGGTAGACCTGAACATGCCGGAGATGAATGGCTTTGAATTTTTGGATTATTGCAGCCAACATGTTGCAGGCCCTATGAGCCTAGTACACATTTATATGGTAACATCATCTTTGTATGAATCCAATCGTGAAAAAGCATTGTCATTTTCTTTTCTCAAGGGATTCAGGGAAAAACCATTGAACAGGGAAATAGTCTCTGTAATGCTTGAACGGATGCTGAAAGAAAAAGCGCAGCAACAATAAGCGATCATTGATAACTCCTGCCAAGGGTATCGCATACTGCTTTTAACAGGGAAGTATTGTCATTGGCGTCCTGTCCCATTTCCCACATCATGATACCTGATCCCTGCGTGTTGCCCAAAACTGCTTTTTTCTTGGCCGTCAGTTGGCCGTTGTAATAAATGGTATAGGGAGAGAATCCAGTAGCTGTGACCACGGCCGAATCTGCCATTGCTGATCCTCCCTTGCCTAGAATTGCAGCATAGGTTTGTATGGTACCCGTTTGCGTAATACCACTTGGACGACCGTAGGCAGGTATTCCCAGAACAGCTTTTCTTTTGGGCATTCCTGCTGTGTTGATCCAGTAATTCAAACAGGTTTCTGCGAGCTTGAGGTCGCTGTGATGCCTGAAGGGAACTGTTGTACTGAAATCATCATAGGCCATGATGTTGAAAAAATCCACCTGTTCTCCTTGTAGCAATTCCTTTGTTATGGCATCCCTGTATTGGCCTGCATACTTGCCTGTTGTGATGGCGGCAGACAAATAATATTTTCCGTCTACATGCAAACTATCGCCCAATTCTTGCATGAGTTTTGTGAATGTTGTTGCTGTACCATCGGCAGTTGAAGGGTATTCCCAGTCAACATCTATTCCATGTAAGGCATTCGTTCTGACCAGCAACATGGCCTGTTTTACAAAAGCATTTCTGCCTGCCGGAGTAGCCGCCATTTGTTGCCAATCTGTTGTGGATCCGTTGATCGATAAAAATACTTTTGCCCCATTGCTTCTGGCCTTGCTTGAAACAATAGCAAAGACAGTTGGACTTTGAATCACAATATTTCCATTAGCCGATACAGTACCAAATGCATAGTTGACCACGTTGCACATTTTGAACTTCTGATCAGGAATCGCATTGGGGTCGCGGTAGGAAGGAAAATATCCTGCGACAATGCTTCCCAAGGCAGGTGGGGCTTTGATGACCGGTGCGGGTATGACAGGTGGAGTAGTTCCCCCGCCCTGAGGTGGCTTGATATCAGCCTTTTTACAGGCATTGAATATGGATGCAATCATGATCCATTTTGCCCAGCGTTTGTTGATGCTCATGTATTTGTACTGTTTCATTTCCTGATCAAATGCCAATTTTTGCTTCATTGATCCGTTCTGTAGGATTCATGATGCAGGTAAGCATAGAACCATCCTTGAAGAGTTCAACAATCCGATAGCCCTTGTAGTTTGTTCCCCAGTTGCCTCCAACATGGCTGTCAAACATGTACGGGATACCGTCCTGCCATTTGATGTTGTCCTGGTCATGTTCATGGCCATGAAATACAGCACGAAGGTTCTTTTGCTTTTTCACGAGCTCAACGAACGGAGTGGATTCAATGGCATGTTTGGTCCATTTGATTGGAGGGATATGGATGAACAAGAGGATGTTTTCAGCTGCTTTGTGTTCTTCAAATTTCTGTGACAGCCAATCGAGATCAGGAGGAAGGTATTCCCCTTTTTTGTTGGATGTTGTTGCAAAAAGCAAAACTGTTTTTTTGATGACCAGATCAAAGTTGAGCGGAGAATTCCAGGCAGTTTCCCATTCCTCTTTCGTTGCGAGGTCGTGGTTCCCTTGGGTAACATAATATTTGAAGTCCAGGTTATCCAGGGTTTTTTTCGCAGCTCCAAAATAACTGATGTCATCGTGGACAATGTCACCATTGATCACACCGAAATCGAATGCATTCGAGCGGTGCATGGCATTCATGTGCCCGACTGCCGTGTCAAGGTATTCTTGGAAAGGAGTTTTTGCCTGCCCGAAATGTGCATCAGAGGCAATGGCAAAACGAAGGATGGGCTTTTTTTTCTCAAATCCGCTGAGGTCTGAGGCAAGAAGGGTTTTACCATTGACCAGCAGGATTGCAGTGGAAATATTTTGAATGAATCGCCGGCGATTGATCATTGTTTGTTGTTTTGGAAGGCATAAAATACAACAAAAATGTCAATCGTAGTTCTAGAAGCAATCTGATTATTGGTTTGAAAACACTTTTTTAAGCAGATCACTTGTTCTGGCCAATGGATCCTTTCTGATGTTCTTTTCTTCGATGGCAATTTGGGTGAAAATTCCCTGCAGTGCTTTTTCAGTGACATAGCCACTGAGGTCGGGATTGATCTTTTGGAGGCTGAATGTATTGTAGGCGTTGATCATGGTTGACCAATATTTTGTTGCACCGGTTTTTTCAAGGGAACGGTTGATGACCGGTTTGAATGCTTCTCCCAGTGGTGCAGTTGTTTTGCTTCTCAGAAATCCTGTTGCTGCTGTATCTGCTCCTTTTAAAATCCCAATGGCATCATTGACATCCATTTGTTTGATGGCGTTGATGAAAATTGGAGCGGCCTCTTTGCAAGCTTCTTCAGCACCACGGTTCATGCTGGTGATGGCATCGTCTACCATCTTTCCGAGTCCTGCGCTACGAAGCACTTTTTCAACTTTTTGGGCTTCTGCTGGCAGGATGATTTTCAACAGGGGGTTGCCCAGGAATCCATTTTCTTTGGAAAGCGCAGTTGCCCCTTTTTCTGCACCAATCGCAAGGGCCTCTTTCAATCCTGCTGCAATGTCTTGTGCGCCCAGTTGCCCTCCATTTCCCGCAACCGTCTCCTTTGCTTTTTTGATCAGGGATTTCAGTTGCTGGGCATTGGCTGATGATGCAATGGTAACGAGTATGAGTAGTGAAAAAATGAATTTCATGTGTAGATGTTCTTTGGATGTAAAATTACCTCATCCAGTTTGATGAAGACAACAATCGATAGCCAGTCTTTGGTTAAAGTTGAAAGCAATAAGAACTAAAGAATGCGCCCCTTGACCATGGTCATTTGAACATGGATACTGTCATCAAAGATCAGCAGATCTGCATCCATTCCTGCTTTGATGGAGCCAATCCTGTCGTTCATTTTGATGATCCTGGCCGGGGTGGCTGTCATCATGGTGATGGCGTCGTGCAAAGAAATTTCAGCAAGATCAATCATGGTGCGTACCAATCGGTCTGTGGTGGCGATGCTACCAGCAAACGCAGAACGGTCCGGTAGTTTGGCCACACCTTCTTCTGTGATCACCCTGAGTCCACTGTTGATGTTTCCGAGGATGTATTCTCCTTCCGGCATGCCGGAAGCACGCATGGAGTCTGTGATCAAGGCAGTATGTTCGGGGCCTTTGATCTTGTGGACCAGTTTCAGCAATGGTCCTGGTAGGTGCACTCCGTCTGCAATGATTTCAACATCCAGTGCATCATGGAGGTATCCTGCTTCCACAACACCCGCGTAACGCCGTGCATTTCGACGAACAACACCAGACATGGCAGAGTAAAAATGGGTGAGCAGGCTGTAACCATTTTCGAATGCTTCAAGGGCTTCTTCGTATACGGCTTCGGTATGGGCCATGGAGGCGATGATGCCCCGCTCATGCAGGATTTTTCCAAATGCTATGGCTCCTTTTCTTTCAGGTGCCACACTCCATCTTTTGATGGACTTCGAATATTCTAGGATTTCCATGTACTCTGCCGGGTCCGGATCCCTGATGTATTTTGGATCCTGTGCACCCCGCTGGTTCATCGCGAAATAAGGTCCTTCCAAGTGGAGGCCCACAAAGGAGGCACCATTGGTATTGATGGCATTCGCTCTTTCATAGACGTCCAGCACTTGTAGAATGCCCTCCTTTTCTGCTGTGGTGGTGGTGGGCATCATGGAAGTGGTGCCATGCTTTGCGTGGATGGCCGCTATTGCTAAAAATGCCTCTTCTGTGCCATCCATGAAGTCGTGTCCACCTCCGCCATGTACGTGAATATCTACAAAACCAGGAGAGATGTACTGACCATTTGCATCTGTATTGATCGCATCAGGAAACGCAAGATCCCCTGCTTCAACAGCAATGATTTTTCCATCCTCCACAAGCACTGTTCCACTTTCAACAATGCGGTTGGGCAAAATTATTTTTCCGTTGAATATCCTGTGTCTTTGGTGCATGTTGTTGCGTATTGCATGTCTTTGCGGTTCAGCAAAGGTGTGGGATTTTATGCATCAGACCTTTAAAAATATTTTCTTCTGGTAAAGAAAATACAAGAAAATCCATTTGATGAATACCACTGAAATGGCCATTGCCAATGCATTGTAAGGGTCTCCTATCAGGTCGCCCAGCCATTGAAAGAATCCCTTGTTGGCATAAGACCAGCTGATGAACTTGCCAGACATGTAGATGAGGATCGAATTCATGCCAATGACCTTGAAAAAGAATGCCCATTTTGTATAACCCCGCACATCAATCACCCAATAAAAAAGCGCAAAAAGCAAGAGGCTGAAGCCTACGGTATGCATCACAAAGGAACTGGACCAAAGGTTTTTGTTGATCGGAAAATCAATGCTCCAGAGCTGCGCGATGGCCAGGGAAACCAGTCCCGCCAGGGCCATCATGCCTGATTTTTTTATTGGAGCATCACTATTGTTCTTGAGGTAGTTTCCTGCAATGATTCCTGCCAGGGCGGAGCTGATGGCAGGAATATTGTTGAAGAGACCTACGGTATCGTGGATGCCCCTGGACAATTTTCCGGGAAGAACAGTCCTGTCGAAGTATGATGAGAAATTGCCTGGTTCTGTAAGGTCGCCTGGCAGAAAACCCGGTGCAGAACTGAATTTCATCAACAACCAGTATCCGATAAGTAATGCTGTGAACCAGATGATTTGGGTTCTTTCTTTTGTGTAGAGATAAATGATGCTTCCCAACATGGTAGCAATCCCAATCCTTCCCAGCACGCTCATGAACCTGATGTCACTCATTGGTCTGAGTTGCAATCCATTGTTGTAAATGATTCCCAATACCACCAGGATCATCCCCCTTTTGATGACCTTCCAGAGCAGGGCATTTTTGGATTTTCCGGCGGCTATCGCGCTACCGATGGCATAAGGCGTAGATACACCCGAAAGGAAAATGAAGAGTGGGAAGATCAGGTCATAGGCCGTGAATCCGTTCCAAACCGGATGTTCAAATTGAGCTGAAAGCCCTTCCCAGAAAGGATGATGGGTGATGGTTCCCATGGAATGGAATACTTCTTCAGCACCGATGATCCAAAACATGTCAAATCCCCGCAGGGCATCGAGTGAAAAAAGTCTTTGCTTGATGGTTGGAGAATCGTTCATGGCATTCAGCAGTTCGGTTGGTTGAATGTAGGAGTAACAAAGCTGTTGACGATCGGTGATCTTAAACCTTCGGCTCCCATCCCTTCTCGTACTCCCTGCTCCAAAGCTTCATGGCTTCCTTGTCATTGAGGATCCTGCCGTTGCTTGGATCAATCTTGAGTGCCCTTCCTGTGCGTTGGGAGATGTTTCCCAATTGTACAAGCAGGGTGCTTTGGTGTCCGCTCAGGATATCTGAATTCAGTTTGGCTCCTCGCTTGATGGCATCAAAGAAATTGCGGATGTGCATGGCGTCCAGTTCCATACCCGGACCAGTTCTGTCAAGGGCATTGGCGGTGACATCATTCTTGACTTCTTTCACCAACTTGCTTTTCAGGTCAAATATCTTGTATGAGTTACCACTTTCAATCAACAAGGAGCCTGTTTCTCCATAAAAAATAACACCAACAGGACTGCCTTCTGTTGACTTCCCATTGCAGGATCTTCCTTCCCAGCTGATGAGGGTATTGTTGGCGAACTCCAGATCAATCACCTGCGTATCGGGTGTTTCCCAATCATCCTGATAACGATATCTACCGCCAGCAGAAGTAACACGGGTCGGATAGTCAACACCCAAGCCCCATCGAGCAAGGTCGACCATGTGCGTGCCATTGTTAAGGGCCTCGCCGGTTCCCCAATGCCAGAACCAATGCCAGTTGTAGTGGATCAGGTTGTCCTTGTATGCCATCCGTGGCGCGGGTCCTTGCCAGAGGTCATAGTTCAGCCAAGAGGGCACTTCGACAACATTGCCTTTGCCGATGGATTCCCTGTTGTTGGTATACCATGTTTTTGCATAGTATGGCCTGCCGATGGCTCCTGCATGCAG
>JAJTFY010000002.1 GCA_021299175.1 Chitinophagaceae bacterium | reverse complement strand
GATACCCAAAATGTTTGTATTGGATACCCAAAAGGGTTTCACGTGTAGGTAGAAAAAAGAAACAGCTTCACTGAAAATGAAGCTGTTAGGTAGTGGAGAATACCGGATTCGAACCGGTGACCTCTTGCATGCCATGCAAGCGCTCTACCAACTGAGCTAATTCCCCGAGAGGTGCAAATATATACAAAAAGCTTATTCAACAACCACCTCATCCACGAACAACCATGCAGGATAACCTTGACCAGGAAAACCTGGCTTGATGATGCCGTTGTTGTCTGCATTTATTTTGACATACCTGGCTTTGATCGCATCAAAGGAAAAGCCATGGGTCTGAACCCCCATCTGGCCTGTATCCGGATTGTTTTTGACCGCTATTTCCCTGTAGACAACTCCATCAGCAGAAACTAATATTTTTATCGACGATGGCATATAAATCCAGCTGGAAGGAGCCTTGTAAAAACGGAGGTTGATTTTTTTAATTTCTTCTTCCCTGCCAAGATCCAATATGCCTTCAAAATCTTTACCATTCCATCCCAACCACTCATCATCATTGAACCGGGTCAGGCTTCCCATGATACCATTGATTAGAGCAGATGGGCCAGCCTTTCCATACTGAGGTGCAGGATCAATGGATAAACTCAATTTTCTTCCTGTGGCCTTGTTAATGTTGAAAAATGCTGTGCGCTTGTCTACTACCTCCCCTTCCACCATGGCAGCAATTTCCAATGTGGAAGCAGCGGTAATCGTAATGGGTTGATCATATGTTTTTTTCACAGCCTTCCCTTGCGGAGCAGTCACTGAATAATAAAGATTTTTCTTGTCGGACACCCCATCAACAAACACTTTCACGGTATTGCTTCGAGGATCATACTCACTTTTCAAACCAATATCATACATGTGTCTTGAGTAATTGACGCCATGGCTTTCAAGGCGCTTCAAATAGGGAATCAGACGGTTTGTAAAATGATCGAATCCTGGCTTTTGCTTGCTCCAGCCCACCTCTGCCAAAGCAACAGCCCTTGGAAACAACATGTATTCTGCCAGAGCCGATGATTTGATGTACTCTGTCCAAAGATTTCCTTGTACCCCTTTGATGTATTTTGCTTGGTCGGCATTCAATTCAGCAGGAATGGGCTCATAGCCATATACCTTTTTTAGGGGCAGAAATCCTCCCCAGGCGATGGAATCTGTCTGGTCTTCCGATTGATAAAAATTAAGGTAACAATGGCTGTCTGGGGTCATGACCACATCATGCCCTTGTTTGGCAGATTCAATGCCACCCTGGGTTCCCCGCCAGCTCATGACTGCGGCATTGGGGGCCAGGCCACCCTCCAAGATCTCATCCCAACCAATGATGCTTCGTCCCTTGCTATTGATATGCTTTTCTATGCGTTGTATAAAATAACTCTGCAGTCCATGCTCATCCTTCAGGTTGTATTTTTTAATCATCTCCTGGCAAAATGCGGAACGTTTCCAGGCATCTTTGGGACATTCATCACCACCGATATGAATGTATTTTGATGGAAAGAGATCCATGACCTCGTCCAGCACATCGTTCATGAATTGAAAAGTATAATCCGTGGGGCTAAGGACATCTGTGAATACTCCCCAGGTTTCCTGCACGACTTTTCTTCCTGGTGTTTTCAATTGTTGCTTGGTCTTTGCCGCAACCATGTTATCACTGACCACAGTAGTCTCGCCAGGAAAACAACTCAGGGCAGGATAGGCTGCTATGGCCGCACTGCTATGGCCAGGCAATTCTATTTCAGGGATGATGGTGATGAATTTTTTTGAAGCATAGGCCACCAGTTCTTTGATCTGTGCCTGGGTGTAGAATCCTTCATACGGCTTGTTGTCATTGCCTTTGCCAGGATACTTGTCCACAAGGGTACCATTTCTTCTTCCTCCCACTTCAGTCAACTTAGGATATTTTTTGATCTCAATTCTCCAGCCTTGGTCATCCACCAAGTGCAGATGCAACCTGTTCATTTTCTGCATGGCCATCAGGTCTACCAACTTTTTTAGGAATGACATGGGCTGAAAATGCCTGGCTACATCAATCATCAGCCCCCTGTACTCAAATGCTGGCGCGTCCTGTATGTCCACAACCGGCATAGCCCATTGCTGAAGGCCCACCAGTCGATCGCTTTCAATAGCAGGAGGGAGCAACTGCAATAAGGATTGTACAGCATAGAAAAGCCCGGAAGGATCTTTTGCGCGGACCAATACTTTATCCGAATGGACATTGATGGAATACGCTCCTGGCTTGACGAACACTGGATCAAAAGCGAAAGCAATAAAATTGGATTTGGGTGCAAGCTTGGTAACGCTCAATTGAAAACCTGCCGCTTTTGCAAATTTCTCATTCAGCGGTGACAGGGCTGACAGTACTGGAGCAGAGGCATCAGATATGACTAAAACCGTCTGAGGGTTGATGATAAAATCACCCTTGCCTTTGACCACTTTTTCAGGATATGGAATAAGCTGAACATCTTGGGCTATAGCAGAAAAAAAAGAGGCAACAGCCAGTAATGCTATTGCCAATGATTTTTGTATTGTATTCATCCTGCAATATAACAGAATACTGCAGATTGAGAAACAGAAAACTAATACCTTTTGGGGCCACGATCGTAACCACCGCCAGATCCACCACGGTCATATCCTCCGCCACCACCACTTGGTCTTCGATTGGCGCCACCTCCGCCAGAAGGCCTGTCTTCAGCTGCTTTTACCACCAGGGGTTTTTTACCCAAGGAAATATCATTGAGATTTTCAATGGCATCCATGGCTTCTTCTTTTACCGGCATGTCAACAAATGCAAATCCACGGCTTTTGCCGGTTTCCCTGTCCATGGCAACCTTTGCTGATTTCACCTCTCCAAACTTTTCAAAGATCTCCATCAATTCGGCATCGTCAAGATCGTAAGGAAGTCCGGCTACAAAAATGTTCATAAAAGAATTTTTACAAAGGTAAAGAGAAATCGGTATTCAGACTGAACCAAGTATTTCATTACCTTCAAACTACTATAGTTTCCCTGCCAAAATCAATAATTATGCAATTTTTTTCATCCGAACATGCATTTCTGCTGGAAAGACTGCTCCCACAGGTATTGACAGCAACGCTTTGCGGATTCATCGTTGGTTATGGGAGAGAAATCAAACACAGGCCAGCAGGCATCAGGACCAATATCCTCATCAGTGTAGGGTGCACTATTTATGCATCCATCGGTTTTTATTTGGCTGAAATACACCCAACAGTAGATCCATCAAGGATCATCGGACAAATTGCCACGGGCATTGGATTCCTTGGTGCCGGAGCGATTGTGAAATCAGACCAGAAAGTCAGTGGTGTTACTACTGCCGCTTTTATTTGGGCCAACAGTGGCATCAGCATCCTGATTGGTTGTAATTTTTATTTGATTCCCATTTCCATTACCATCATCCTGGTATTGATTACCTGGCTATTTGAAAAATTTGAAAAAAGAGTTCATCGCGAACACATCAACGAATAAACCACAACTAACATGATTCACTCAATCATAAAAGACAAACCAACCCGACTTTTTCTGATCCTCGGCGGCTTTTTCGTTGCCAACGCGCTGATTGCTGAAGTGGTAGGCGTCAAGCTTTTTTCATTGGAACAAACCCTGGGCATGGCTCCTGCCAACCTGACCTTGCTGGGAGAATCCGGACTTGGATTTACCCTTTCAGCAGGAACCCTGACTTGGCCTGTTGTATTTATCATGACAGACATCATCAATGAGTACTATGGTTTTCGGGGTGTCCGGTTCTTGTCAATTCTTACTGCAACTATCATCTGCTTCGCATTCCTGGTTTTTTATTGTGCCATTCATCTTGCTCCAGACAACTATTGGATTGGATCTCAGAAAGACAATGGGGTACCTGACATGCAGGCTGGTTATGCACAAGTGTTGGGACAAGGAATGAGCATAATTTTCGCTTCTCTCACAGCATTTTTGGTAGGGCAAATGGCCGATGCTTCCGTTTTCAAAAAAATCAAGATCATCACTGGAGAAAAAGGCATCTGGATGAGGGCAACCCTTTCAACGCTGATTTCACAATTGATCGACACTTTCTGTGTGGCCTATATTTATTTATATTTTTCTCTTGGATTTTCCTTTCCAAGGGTAACAGCCATCGGACTCACCGGCTATATCTACAAGTTTGTTGTTGCCGTTCTTTGCACGCCACTGATTTACCTCATCCACA
Organism: Chitinophagaceae bacterium; assembly: GCA_021299175.1. Lineage (GTDB taxonomy): Bacteria > Bacteroidota > Bacteroidia > Chitinophagales > Chitinophagaceae > Pollutibacter. The sequence goes on along the minus strand of JAJTFY010000002.1, from coordinate 32,945 downwards.
ACCTCATTGAGGAATATCTTGGGAAAACCAAGGCAGCAGAAATGAAGCGTTCAGCCTTAGAAAAGTCTTAGGCTGAGTTTCTTCCTGCATTGATGATGCCGAAAGAGCAGCGCATGACCAGCTTTTCATAACTCTTCCTCAAATCAGACTGCAGGTTGCTCTCCTCCATTTCTCTTACTTTGGTGATGGCAAATTGCTGGATGGTGGTGATGGGCAAAACAATCCTTTCACGGGTTTGAATCGAAAGCTGCTCAATCGGATAATTGGCCATGAGTTCCGTGTTGCCTGAAAGCATGAGGATGTATTTTTTCGTCAGCTCAAATTCACCTTCAATACTCCTCCACAATTCTCCATACTTGGGATGATTTGCCAAAAATGCCGTCAATGGAAAGAAACATTTTTTCATTGCCATCTCACAGTTGTCGATCAAGGTCCTGAAAAAAGCAGAACGCTGGTATAGTGCCTTTAACTCGGGCATCAATCCCTTTTCTTCCATGCGCTTCAATGCTGTTCCTACGCCATAATATCCAGTGACATTTTGCTTCATCTGACTCCATGCACCTACAAAAGGAATGGCCCGTAAATCTTGCAAGGAAAGCTGCCCGCTTGCACCTCTTTTTGCAGGTCTGCTGCCAATATTGGTTTCAGCATAAAACCGCAATGGGCTTGCATGGGAGAGGTAATCAAGGAAAAAAGGATGATTTTTCAATGCAGCATAAGACTGAAAACTTTCTTCGGCCAATTGTTCAATCAAGACCATCTCATTCTGGCTGAAAGTGCTGGCCCCGGTTGAAAACAATTCATTGCCGATTCCTGCATGGAGCAACTGTTCAATATTGAACTGCGCCGCATCGATGGTACCAAAATTAGAACTGACGGTTTGTCCCTGAACAGTCAATTCAATTTCCTTGTTGGAGATATCACTGCCCATGGATGCATAAAATTTATGGGTCTTCCCACCTCCCCTTGCAGGAGGACCGCCTCTTCCATCGAAAAAGACCACATCAATACCATACTTGGCCGATATCGCAGAAAGTTCCTGCTTGGCCTTGAATATGCTAAAATTGGCCATCAAGTATCCGCCGTCTTTCGTTCCATCGCTGAATCCAAGCATCACGGTTTGCCTATTCCCCCTGCGTTTCAGGTGATCACGGTATAGAGGGAAAGTATACAATAGCTGCATTACCTCTGCAGCATTTTTCAAATCTTCAATGGTTTCGAACAGGGGTATGATATCAACGGAAATAGCATCCCGCTTCCATCCACCAAAAACAAAAAGTGCAAATACTTCCAATATATCAACCGCACTGTTGCACTGGCTGATGATATAACGATCTGAACCTGGCTTGCCATTTTGCTCTTGGATAACCTTGACAGCTTTCACAGAGTCAATGGTATCTATGGTTATCGGTGTTACAGCATCATCAAGTGTAATTGCGGAAGAAAGACTTGAAAGCCACTCTATTTTCGTAGCATCGTCCATCGCATTGTAATCTCCGTTTCCTGAATTCGCGCAAATCTCAGTAATCACACGGGCATGCACAGAACTGTCTTGACGGATGTCCAATGTTGCAAAATGCAATCCAAAAAGATGGACCCTATTGATAAGACCATCTACCATGTTTAAGAAGAGACCATTGTGGTTGAATACAATCAGCTCCCTGATTTCATACAATGTATCAAGCACTTCTGACTTTTTGAGATCTGCCTTGTATCCGGGAATAAAAATATTGTTGTAGAGCTTTTTTTCGAGCTCCTGCAGCTTACCCTCTACCCCTTCAAAAGTCAGTCTCCTCCTGAGTTTTCTTACATCCAAATAATAACATTTGATGATGCTACCCCTCAGGGCATCTGCCACTTTCAAGGTAATATCGCTGGTAACAAATGGATTGCCGTCACGGTCTCCCCCCGGCCAAAAACCCATGCGAATGACAGGATTTTCCTGGTCATAGGCATCTGAAAACTGCGACCGCATTGTCGCTGCAATTCTTCCACTTGCAGGATAAAAAACATTCTCGAGATACCATATCAAACTCACCGCCTCATCATAAGGCGTCGGCTTTTGTTTTTTGAAAAATGGCGTTTTCCCGAGCTGCTGCAAGTAAATATTGATTTGGTTCAGGTTGTTCTCGGCAATTGCCTTAGAAAGATCATTGATGATTCCCAAAACAGAACCTGGGTAAAATTGTGTAGGATGTGCAGTCAACACCAGGCGAACGCAAAAATCTTTTAATTTTTTCTGGAGTTGTGATTGTTTGCTGTTTTGCTCAACGTCAGTTTCCAGATGTTTTAAGGTCCCCAATCCTTTCATGTCATTTAACCGAGAAAAGGCAGCATCTTCTAAGGCATCAAAAAGCACTACCTGACGTTCCACATATTGCACAAATCGAAACAACAAATCAAGCTGCTGCTGCTCAGAAGTATAGGTGGTATGTCTTTCGAAAAAATCTTTCAGGATCTGTTCCGGGCTCATTTTTTTCTTGAATCCTTCCTCACAGTTGGATTGAAGTAAAGAAAGCATGATACCTGTTTTCTCTATCCTGTGAAATGGCAGGGAAGTAAAAAGGCTGTTGTAGAGTTGGTATCTTATGCCCACCTCATTATTGAACTTCGCGAGTTCAGTAGATGAATTGCTGTTCATTTGATTATTTTATTGGGGAAACTGGGGCAATCTAGCCGTAAAAATAAATAAATTTCAACAAATAACAGAAAATGCTTAGTTTTGTATTGTCTAAAAAGTGAAATGGTAGCAACAAAAACATATACTATTCAATTGAACAAGGCTTCCACAGCCATGTTTGCTGCTTTCACAACAACATACACTACAACAACCCGCTAGGGTTGTATCATTCCATATCACCATTGGGCAGCTGCTGATTCTCGGATAATATCCGTTCCACTTTTACTTTGCAATACAACCAACATGAAATTGATCAAAATAGAAGGCAATTTGCTTTCACATCCAGCAATGTTTTTAAGGGCCATTGGCCATCTTGAAGATTTAAAAAATACTGATACAACAGTTGTTGTTACCGGATCTTCAAAAACTGAAACAGCTTTGCTTGATATTGTGCAGTCTGCCCGTGACCAATCACACGGATATGCAGACCAACTTTCCAGCATCGAAATTTCCTACCTTTCCCTGACAAGGGCCATTCTTCCGGTAACAGACCAAAGTGCCAGCCTGAGTTTTGTAAAACAACGGTTCAATACATTGGAAGAACTTTGTAAAGGCGTACAATTGTTGGGAGAACTTCCAGAAAAAACAGTTCATGAGATCATCAACCATGCCCACATCCTCTCATCATATTTATTTGCAGCTGCAGCCAATGCTAATTACAAGAATGTCCACTGGACAGATGGAACAGAGATCCTTGTGGCAGAAAGGGTCAATGGAGCAATCGTCTACAATGAAGAGGCCTCGAAAATAAAAATCCAGCACAAATGGAACAAACCCGAACCAGGGATACACATCATTTCGGGTAGCACCGCTAGAGATCCCAAAGGCAACACCCTGGGATTTGGAAAAGGTGGCGGAGACCTCTCTGCTTCATTCTTCGCAGGACTGCTCAATGCGCATGAAATTGAAATCTGGTCTTCCCAAAATACATACACTACGGCGGATCCCATGCTGGTGAAAAATGCAAAAACACTTTCAGAAATTACTTATGAAGAGGCCATAGAGTTGAGCCATTTTGAGAACAACCTTGTAGCTCCGGCTGCATTGAACAATGCGATTAAAAAAAGAATTCCCATCACAATCCGTGCGTTTGAAAACATGTCCGGCCCAGTGACGCTCATAAAGCAACATGTGGCCCCAAAAGCTGAAATGATTAGGGGTATCTCCTCGTTGGAAAATATTGCACTGATCAGTATTGAAGGCAGCGGAATGATCGGTGTTCCTGGCTTTGCAAAGCGGGTCTTCGCTGGACTAAATGATGGATCCATCAATGTCATTCTCATTTCACAGGGATCCTCTGAACATTCAATATGCGTTGCAGTTCGCAATGACGCCAAACATCAGGCCATTCAGATGCTTGAGCATACCTTTGAAAAAGAAATCAGCAATGGCATCATTCAACCCATCAGTGCTTCGGGAGATGTCAGTATTATCGGATTGGTTGGAGAGAACATGAGAAATCATCCAGGCATCAGCGGCAGGATGTTTGGCAGCCTTGGCAGAAACGGGGTCAATGTTTTGGCCATTGCACAAGGATCAAACGAAAGAAATATTTCTGCTGTCATTCATTCTGCCGACAGAAAAAAGGCCATCAATGTGTTGCATGAATCTTTTTTTGAGGACGCAAAAAAAGAACTCAATCTCTTCATTGTAGGCACTGGAAATGTTGGAAAAAAATTGATTCAACAGATAAGAAAACAAGCGGAAAAAATCGGAGAACTGCACAAGATCAAGATGAATGTGGTTGGACTCTGCAACAGCAGAAAAATGATTGTTCAACAGCAAGGAATAGATCTCGAAGAATGGGAGCAATTACTGGACAGAGGAGATGATTCAGATCCATCAGGATTTGCCCAACAAATGACTGTGCTGAATCTCAGAAACAGTGTGCTGGTAGACATCACTGCCAATGAAATCATTCCAGGGCTTTATACAAGCCTTTTGAGAAAATCCATGTCTATCGTGGCCTGCAATAAAATTGCAGCCTCAGACAATTATGCACGATACAAAGAGCTCAAAGAGCTTGCGATTGCCTACAACTGCAAATTTCTTTTTGAAACCAATGTTGGTGCAGCACTACCCATCATCAGCACCTTGAATGATATCATCAAAAGTGGAGACAAAATAAACAGGATGGAGGCTGTATTGAGTGGGACCCTCAATTTTGTGTTCAATAATTATGATGGAACCAAATCATTTTCATCAGTAGTCAAAGAGGCACAGGCGCAGGGATTTACAGAACCCGATCCCAGGCTGGACCTCAGCGGGAAAGATGTCATGCGTAAAATCATGATCTTGTCCAGAGAGGCTGGTGTGGCGATGGAAATGAAAGATATCCAATGCAATGGATTTCTTCCTGAAAGTTGTCTGCATGGATCTGTAGACGATTTTTACGAAGAGATGATCAAGCATGAAGCTCATTTCAAATCCCTGCTGGATCATGCCAACGCAAACAATGCCAAACTCAAGTTTGTAGCAAGTTTTGAAAACGGGAAGGCCATGGTAGGTCTACAGCAGATCAAACCAGAAAGCGATATGTTCCACTTGTATGGAAAAGACAATATTGTTCTTTTCTATACCGAGAGATATGATCAACAACCACTGGTCGTCAAGGGGGCAGGTGCCGGAGCAGAAGTGACTGCCAGCGGAGTATTTGCGGACACACTCAGAACCATCAACAACTAACTTATGAATACCAATAAAATCAGCATCAAATCACCGGCAACCATTGCCAATCTCGTTTGCGGATTTGACATACTGGGCCTCGCGCTGGAAGAACCATACGACATCATGACCTTGGAAAATACAGATCATCCAGGATTAGAAATTATACACCTCGATGACCATGGATTGCCCACCGAACCAGCGAAAAATGTATCCGGTGCGGCCTTACTGGCCATGATGGAAGAATTGAATGAGGTACCAAAATGGAAACTGACCATAGAAAAGAGAATCAAACCTGGCAGCGGACTGGGATCCAGTGCTGCGAGTGCTGCCGGTGCGGTATTTGCGGCCAACAAATTATTGGGTAGCCCATTCAGCAATGATGACCTTATTCGGTTTGCGATGTTCGGCGAGAAGGTGGCCAGTGGCGTAAAACATGCCGACAACATTACACCCTGTCTCTTGGGTGGTGTGACACTGATACGATCCATCCACCCCTTGGACATAATCAGTCTTTCTGCGCCTGAGCTTTTCATTACCGTGGTTCATCCACAAATCGAAGTACGCACAGCAGATGCAAGACAAATACTCAAAAAAGAAGTACCCCTGAAGCAGGCCATCAAGCAATGGGGAAATATTGCAGGATTGGTTGCGGGCCTGATGCAAGGAGACCATGCATTGATTGGAAGGTCACTCGAAGATGTCATCATTGAACCTGTAAGGAGCATCCTGATTCCAGGATTTGAAGAAACCAAACGCAGGAGCCTTGAAGCAGGAGCACTTGGAGGTGGCATTTCCGGCAGCGGCCCTTCTATTTTCATGCTGAGCAAAGAAGAAAAAACAGCAGCTGCTGTGGAACAAGAGATGAAACAGGTTTATGCAGCCATCGGCATTGATTTCAAAACCTACCTGACGAAGTTGAACATGAAAGGCATCACTACTTTTTAAACAGATACCATGAGATATTTCAGCCTTAATAATACCAATAATGTTGTTGACTTCAGAGAGGCGACCTTGCAGGGACAGGCGCCCGACGGTGGTCTTTATTACCCGGAAAATATTCCGGTTTGGAATGATAATTTTATCGGCAACCTTAAAAGAAAATCAAAATCGGAAATTGGTTTTGAAATCATGGCTCCGTATGTTGGGAATACCATTCCTGAAAACGAGTTACACAGGATCATTGCAGAAACACTCGACTTTGACTTTCCCTTGCAACCAATCAGCGAAAATATATACAGCCTGGAACTCTTTCATGGCCCCACCCTTGCATTCAAGGATGTTGGCGCAAGATTTCTCAGCCGCTGCATGGGGTTTTTTGCAGGAAAACTGGCAAAGAAAATTGTCGTATTGGTTGCAACAAGTGGCGATACCGGTGGAGCCGTAGCAGACGCTTTCCACAACATTTCTGGCACTGAAGTCATCATCCTTTATCCCTCAGGCAAAGTAAGTCCTGTGCAGGAAAAACAATTGACAGCTCTTGGCGGAAACATCCATGCGCTTGAAATTGAAGGTGATTTTGACGACTGCCAGAAACTGGTAAAAATGGCCTTTCTAGATGAGGAGCTTCGAAAAAGAGTAATGCTGACCTCTTCCAACTCAATCAATGTTGCCAGATGGCTTCCCCAACAAATATACTATGCACTTGCCTTGACACAGTGGGAAGAACATCATGATCCGGTCATTGCTGTACCGAGTGGCAACTTCGGTAACCTAAGTGCCGGTCTAGTTGCGAAGCAGTCGGGATTGCCCATTGATCATTTCATTGCAGCCTGTAATGCCAACGATGTTTTCACAGCATATACCCAATCTGGAAATTACCATCCGCGGTCAGCCGTCCCTACTCTTTCCAATGCCATGGACGTTGGGAATCCCAGCAATTTTTCAAGGATCTTGGCCCTTTTTCAACATGATCATCAAAGGCTATGTGAAGCCATCAGCAGCATTTCCGTCAGTGATGTGGACACATTAAGCACAATAAAGGAAGTTTATGCTGAATTTCAATACACGCTAGACCCACATGCAGCAGTGGCCTATAATGCCCTCAAGGATCATTTGAAGGACCATGCTGGGCAAAAAGGCATCATTCTGGGGACAGCACACCCTGTAAAATTTCCATCTGTTGTGCAGGAAGCCATCGGCCATAGACCTTCAGTGCCTGAAAACCTTGGTCTCCTCATGAAAAAAAACAAATCTGCCCGATTGACGCCGCCTGAATACGCCAGTTTTAAGGCCACTGTGATGGATATTTTAAAAAATATTTAATTTTTTGTTGAATTAATCAAAATATTTAACTATATTCATTAAACAAAAAAAATTAAAAAAAAATTGAACTTTTTTTTGGAAAACTGGTTTTAGTAAAGAGTGTATAACGAATTGTGTGGTTTTATCAACGATTGTCATTTCTTAACCAAAACAATACACAATGAGTCCATTTTTCCTCGAGGCCGTTGCGGCCGACAATTATGTTGCCTTTACGTTTTTTATTGGCACAATGGCCATGATGGCAGCCTCTGTTTTCTTTTTTCTTGAGTTGAGCAACACTGACAAAGCGTGGAGAACTTCCGTACTTGTGTCAGGTTTAATCACCTTCATTGCAGCTGTTCACTATTACTACATGAGGGGTTACAACCTCGAAACTGGAGATTCACCAACCTTTTTCCGTTATGTTGACTGGTTGTTGACTGTTCCTTTGATGTGCGTTGAGTTTTACCTGATTACCAAAAAATCTGGTGGCACAACAGGCCTTCTTTGGAAATTAATCTTCGCTTCAGTAGTAATGCTTGTAACTGGCTATTTCGGCGAAACCATCTACAGAGACCAGTCTGTTCTTTGGGGTGTAATCAGCGGTGCAGCTTATTTCTACATCGTTTACCTTGTATGGTTTGGAGAAGTTTCCAAACTCGCTACTGCTGCATCTCCTGCAGTTGCAAAAGCCAACAAAACCCTTGGATGGTTCGTTCTTGTAGGATGGGCTATTTATCCTTTGGGATACATCGTTGGTACTCCAGGCGGATTGTTCGGAGTAACTGCTGATGCTCTGGGCATTGGTGGTCTTAACATGGATATCATTTACAACATCGGTGATGCTGTAAACAAAATTGGCTTTGGTCTTGTGATCTACTTGCTTAGCCGTTCTGAATCCAAATAAAAAGAACTGTACAATATAGAGAAAGGCCCTTGTTCTACTTGGGCCTTTCTCTATTTAAACCCGGTTCATAAAATCAAGATGAACAAAAGCAACTTTAGTCGAATTACCTGGATCAACGCTCTGATTGGATTGATCCTTTTTGCATGGCAACAATACAATGGTGAAATCCCAGCAAAAATACAGCTGATGTATTTTGCCATCATGATTGGGGCCACTGGCATTCCACATGGTGCCTTGGACCATATCATTGCAAAAACAAGTGCCATCAGCAGTGGACAAAGTTTTAGCATTCAGCAATTCCTTGGGAAATACGTACTTGCCATCCTCCTTTACTCAGCCTCCTGGATATTTTTTCCAGGTATCAGCCTGATCATTTTTCTGCTCATTTCAGCCTGGCATTTTGGAGAAACTGATCTCTCGAATGCCGTTGATACAAGGGCGTGGAACCTCAGCCGCATGCTATGGGGAAGTCTTGTGCTCATGATCATCCTGTTGTCTCATTTCGAAGAAACAGCTTCTGTTGTTCTACGCATTACCCAAGGTTCCGAGATTGCTCAAACAACCATGGAGCATTTAAAGCGCAATGGTATCTATTATTTTAGCGGAGTGGTATGTCTTTTCTTCTCAATTGCAGCCATCGCCTATAAAAAAAATAAGATTAGCATTTCATACCCATACATCATCAACCTCTTTGCAATTCTAATGCTCTGCTCACAGCTTCCCTTGCTGCCTGCATTTGCTTTGTACTTTGGGGGATGGCATGCGATCAAATCCTTTGAAATCATTTTCAGGTATTTACATGACGCAAAAGAAGAAATGGCAACCAAACCTTTGACATTGTGGAAGAATGCACTCCCCATGACCTTTCTAGCTGCCTTCGGCTTTATTTTCATGGCCTTTATCTGGAATGGCACAGGAATGAAAATGGATCCGCTTCCAGCCGTCTTTATTTTTCTGTCCATCATCACACTGCCACACCTTGATGTGATGGACAAGTTGATCAACCGCCAATCGAAAGGATGATCCTCGCTTGAATTTTGAATACAACTATCTTTGCAGCATGTCCAATCCAATCAACATTCGGTCCATCAGCTTAGCAGATAACCCGCTGATTGCTACCATCATACGGTCCTGTCTTACAGAATTCGGGGCCAACAAGCCTGGGACCGTTTATTACGACAAAACCACCGATCATCTCTTTGAACTTTTTCAAGAAAAAGGAGCAGCATACTTTATCGCAGAGCAGGAAGGCCATATATTGGGTGGTGGTGGAATTTTCCCCAGCCCTGGTTTACCTGCAGGCATCTGTGAACTCGTAAAAATGTACCTCCTCCCTGAAGCCAGGGCAAAGGGCACAGGGGCCCTACTCTTGAACAAGTGCATGATCACAGCAAAGGAAATGGGATTTGATGCTATGTACATTGAAACCCTTCCTGAGCTTAAAATAGCAATATCGGTGTATGAAAAATTCGGCTTCAACTATCTTGACAAGCCTTTGGGAGATACAGGACATTTTGGCTGTTCAGTATGGATGCTGAAATCCCTCTGATCAGGCATGCAGCTTCACTTCATAGACCGGACTGAACAAATAAACTTTACCAGTTGTCAGTTCCACAGCCTTGATACGCTTTCTTACTTTCTCTTCTCTCCTGAAAATCCTGTTGTTCTTGATCTCAAACAATGAACCAACAGGTAGTTCCTCAACAAGACAATGCCCCTCTTTCACTGGATCATATTTTCTCAGAATCCTCATCAATGCATCATCTGCACAGGAACTTGCTGCAGGATTTCTTGATGAGACGAACAATTGATGTGCAATATCCTCAGGGAAAAGCCTGGACTGCAAAAACTGCTTCAGTAAATCAGCAAATTGAGCTTTCCACTCATGGCCATGTGAAGCCACTTTATGGCCAAACCGCATAAAAGTAATGAGGTGTGCCAACTCATGCAAAAGGGTAATTAAAAATGCATAGGGATTGAGATTGCCGTTGACAGTGATCCTGTGTGCCTTGTCTGCGTGGGCATTTCGATAATCCCCCAATACTGATTGGCGGGATCGTGTAATCGTCAGGTGTACCTTATAATGCAACAAGAAAGGTTCCACCAGCGGAAATGAACCCGGAGGAAGAAAATTTGCCAAAGAATCCAATGGTGCTTCATTCTTTGACATAATCAATCTTTTTTGACCAATGCCAGCAGCCCCTTCACTTCCAAATAGGTATATACCAGGTATGTGAACATAGAGGAAAGCAAGGCTGGAGTATTCATGGCATTGCCTTTCCATTGTGCATAGGCTACCACGACCAAGGCAGCAAGGACCAACTTGATGATGAATGAACCGTACACTGATGACATGAACCCTGCTGTAGACTTTGATTGAAGCCCATTGTGCATCATCCAAAATGATACCAGTGTAAGCATGCAAATGAAAAGATTACCAACCAAAAAAACATCTGCATCAAGCCCTATTTTGTTAAGGGTTGAATACAGGGAGGCCGTTAGAATATTCACTACCGCAAAAAAGATGATGATGGGTCTTAGGGCTTTTCTCAGTTTCATTTGTCTTTTTTATTTGTATCGATAATGATCCTCACCAGATTGAAAACTACCGCCAAAAGGGGAAGGATCCAAATCAATACCGGAGAACTAAATCCTGCTAGCGGGTCAAGCTTCCAACCTATTCCAAGTGAAATGAGGATGGATCCAAAAAACTGGGCACCAAGACCCATGTACTTCATCCAGGATCCATCAGGAGATTTCTTTGTGGGGGGATGGAATGTCATATCAATCCTTTATCTCGTCCAATTCGGGGATGGAGATGACTGCAGTGTCCAAAATCAACTCTGCTTTCCCGGAGAGTACATTCCTGACATTTTCCCAATAAGCTTCCCGGTAAAGCATCTGTTTCTCCAGTGAGTCAGCTCGCAACTTGAGTTTTGTCAGCTCTCGTCTTTCTGATTGGCTGCCATATCCAGGCACATAATATTTCAAAGGAGTAAAACTGATCAATGCAGTGGTAAGAGCAACCAACATCACAAAAACAAAGCACGATGCAATATAAACACTCAACCGCGTCAGTTTGAACGTAACAACTTCCTCATATGTATGGTCATTCATTACCACAAGCCTATACCTGTTGGTCAATCTTTTGAACCTGCTCTGTTTTGTGGTCTGCTCTGCCATGGAAAAATTGATGAAATCAGGGTGTAAAGTTACTGTTAATTGGCAAAACAGGGCCTTTAAAAATAGCAGGATTAAATGTATTTTTACATTCCTTGAAACATGCGCTAGATCATATGGTTTTTCAGCCAGCGAGGCCATTATTGGTTTTGGTCTGCATATTGATGACCATGGACGTTATGGCACAAGGAAACATTACCTATGACCTTATAAAACCAAAGGCCTATGAAAACAGAAAGCTGGCCTCTGAACTGACACCGGACAAGAAAATCAATCCCGTAAAAAGATTAAAGGAAAATATTGTATCCCACTACAATTTTCACTTCAATGCCAACCTAAAGTTATCCAAAGTCATTTCATCAGCCAAACAAACCTATAAGGATACTTTCACTGCCCTGATTCCATTTTTCAATTACAGCCTTGATCAAACAGCTCAACAACAACAAGACCTGGACTCTGTCGTAATCAAGGTCAATAATGGCATATTGCTGCATGACCTCAGGAATGATTGGGTGGATGACCTTTATTTACTGATGGGCCAATCCTATTTCTACCAAAAGAAGTTTGACTCGGCTTACGATGTATTTCAATACATCAATTATAATTTTCAGCCACGCAGCAAAGATGAAATTGGATTTGAAAAATCCATCGGTTCCAATATAAATGCCAATGGGAATATTTTCAATATCGCATCAAAAGAAAATAAATTTTCACCACACAGGTTGGTCAGGAATGATGCGCTGCTTTGGATCATCAGAACACAATTGGAATTGGGAAATGAAGATGATGCAAGTGGTATGATTGAAACCCTTTATCAGGATGAGCTGTTCCCCAAAAGATTGACCGAAAAATTGGCGGAGTTAAAAGCCTACCTTTTTTACAGGAAGCAACAATCTGATTCTGCAGCTTTTTATCTAGAAAAATCATTGGGGGCCTGTGAAGACAATGCAGAGCAGGCGAGAAGACTTTTTTTGATTGCACAACTTTATGCAAAAGCCAACCAAAACAAAAAAGCTGACGATTTTTTTGAGAAGGCTGTATCGCTCACCACAGATCCAATCATGGAGGCCTACGCACGCATCTACCAGATAGGGTTAACTTCGAACGAAACCAATCAGGAACAAAAGATTGATCAGCACATAAAGGCATTGATCAACATGGCCAACAAGGAAAAATACACGGCCTACCGTTCCATCATTTATGCCGCAGCATCGGAGATGGAATTGAAAAGAGAAAATATCCCCAACGCAATTGGATTGCTGGTCAAGAGCAATCTGTTCAATACTACTGATACTGATCTCCGAAACACTACAAATTTGCATATTGCTTCATTGGCATTCACCACCAAGCAATATGCACTGGCCAAAAAATATTACGACAGCATCAATGTTGACAATCAAAAAGATCCTGAAGAAATCGCCAGGAAAAAAGCCATTGCTAATGCACTTTATGATGCATTAAACATTGTTCATTCCGAAGACAGCCTACAGACCCTTGCCTCTCTGCCCGAAAAAGAAAGAGAGGCCGAATTGAAAACAGTCCTGAAAAAATTAAGAAAGGAACAAGGATTGTCTGAAGACAATGAAAAACAAACAGGCGGTACTGCTCCCAGAAATACGTTGCTGGATGACAATACAGCAAGCCTTTTCCCTGCAGAACAAAAAAAAGGAGAATGGTATTTCAACAACCCATCACTCAAAGCTCAGGGAAGCATTTCCTTCAAAAACAAATGGGGGAACCGGGCGAATGGAGACAACTGGAGAAGGGCAGCAGCCCTAAATGCGGCCATGCGGTCGAACCTCCCCAAACCCACCGGAACTGAATCAAAAGCTACTGACACCATTGCAGCAGCTGATCTTTCCCTTGAGACCCTCAGGGAAAGGCTTCCTTTAACAGCAGAGAAACTGGCTGCATCCAATGAAAGGAAATTTGACGCTTATCAAAAATTAGGGAGCATCTACAAGGACAAGCTGGAAGATTGTAAAGAATCGATTGACTGGAATGAAAAACTGATCAATCAAAAAACCAATATTGCAGCACTTGAAAAAATCTTGTTTGACCTTGCATATTGCTACCGTCAAACAGGGAACAACTCCAAAGCCTTGTTTTATCAATCCCAATTGGCAGAAAATTTTCCAGCCAGTGAAATGAATAAAATGTTGCGCGACCCATTGAGCATTGGCAAGGCAAAAAATGAAAAGTCCAAAAAAGTCACACAACAGTATGACAAGATTTACGACCTTTTTCTCTCGGGAAAATTTGATTTGGCGCGTGCAGAAAAAAGAAAAGCAGATTCACTTCACGGAGAGAACAATTGGTCTCCACAATTGCTGTACATCGAAGCGGTCTATTATATCAAAAACAAACAAGATAGTCTCGCCGTGGATGCATTGAACAAGATCCCTTCCCTCTACCCAAATTCTCCTGTTGCCATGAAAGCAGGTCTGCTGGCGGATGCACTGAACAGAAGAGAAATCATCGAAAATGAGCTTCGCTCCATTTCGATATCAAGACAAATTGAAGATAGCGTCAAATGGATTGATGACAGCCCTCTTCCGAAGACCAAAGAAACCAAGGTCAAAACAGAGCCCATACAAAGACAGGTAGTACAAGCCCCAGTGATGGCCAAAACAAAAACTGACACCACTGCATTTAAAGCACCAGTGATAGAGAAAAAAGCAGATGGTTACGTCTACAATCCAACAGAGCAATATGGTGTATTGCTTTTGCTGAAGGATGTTGATATTGTGTATATCAATGAGGCCAAACGGGCATTGACCAGGTACAATGCAGAAAGATTTGCAGGAAGTCAGTTATCCATGCGCAATGATAAAATTGGAGAATCACCTTATATTCTCATCAGCGTATTTGCCAATGCAGCAGAAGCATTGGGGTATGTTGAGAAAACCGCCCCAATTGCTTCGAAAGAGATCTTCCCATGGCTGCCCGCCGAAAAATATACCTTTGTCATCATCTCCCCGAACAACCTGAAAAAAGTATTGGAGGAAAAAGTCACCGGGCCATATCTTCAGTTCATCAGGGCCCAGATTCCCGGAAAATTTTAAGGTTTCCTTTTCCTTAAAGACAGGGCTTTTATTTAGCTTTACTCCATGAAGGATCATCTGAAAAAGAGCAGTGAGACATCCAAGCCAGTCAGGTTTTTTTGGAAATTTTTCCTGTACGCATGGAGCGCAGTTTTCTTGCTGATTCTTTTGATTTATGTTGGGCTGTTTGGAAAGCTTCCGTCTATTGAAGAGCTTGAAAATCCCTCTATGATGTCATCTTCTGAAATTTATGCAGATGACGGAACAATGATGGGTAAGTTTTACCTAAAGGATAGAATCAATGTAAAATACCAGGATATCTCACCCAATGTCATCAGGGCCTTGATTTCAACAGAAGATGAGCGATTCTATGAGCACTCTGGAATAGACATCAAAAGTCTTCTTCGCGCGATTATCTTTCTTGGGAGTGAAGGTGGAGCCAGTACAATAACCCAGCAAACCGCCAAAGCATTGCTTGGTCAACAGAGCAGCAAAAGTGTTACAAGAATCATTGAAAAACTCAAGGAATGGATTGTAGCCATTCGCCTTGAAAGCAACCTGACAAAAGAAGAAATCATTACCCTTTACCTGAACATGGTGAATTACGGGGACGAGACCTATGGCATCAGGAATGCTGCCAAAACCTATTTTCAAAAGGAGCCAGGACAGCTTGCTGTAGAAGAAGCAGCCGTTTTGGTTGGATTGCTCAAGGGCAGCACAAGATACAATCCAAGGCGTAATCCTAAGGCTGCCATGGCCCGGCGCAATACCGTTATTGAACAGATGGTAAGGAACGAAGTATTGACAAAAGAAGAGGCAAGGGCAATGAAAATTGCCCCTATACAATTAAAGTACCAGAAGCTGGATGAAAATTCAGGTATTGCCCCTTATTTCAGAGAAGTACTGAGAGAGGAATTGAAGAATTGGTGCAAGGAAAATGAAAATCCGGCAACAGGTGAACCCTATGATATCTACAAAGACGGATTGAAAATATTCACGACGATTAATCCAAGAATGCAAGAGTATGCTGAAATAGCGGTATACAGGCACATGCAGAACCTGCAAAAGGTCTTCAGCAGTCAATACAATATAAAGGATGGATCTACCTGGCAAACACCTGAGGGAAAAGCCGTAATGACGAATGCCATGAAACAATCTGACCGGTGGAGGAACCTCAAAGATGATGGATTGGACGAGGAAGAGATCAAAAAAAGTTTCATGGAGCCCGTCAAGATGAAAATCTTCTCCTGGAATGAAAAAAGGGAGACAGATACCATGATGTCGCCTATTGATTCCATTCGCTATCACAAGCAAATCATGCAAATTGGACTGTTGTCAATGGACCCACAAACTGGGGAAGTCAAAGCATGGGTGGGGGGAAGTAATTTCAAAAGATTCAAGTTTGACCATGTGAACATCAAAACAAAAAGACAAGTGGGGTCAACATTCAAACCCCTCCTCTATACATTGGGTGTAATGAACGGATACAAACCAGAATCCATTTTCCCCGGCGGACCGATCAATATGGGAGGAAAAATGATTGAGGGAGATGGCGGCCCCATGGCAGTCTGCCTTGCCTTTTCAAAAAACCCTGGTGCCGTTTATCTGATCAATCAATTGGGCGTTCAGCGGACAGTTGAATTTGCGAAACAATGTGGAATTCAAAGCAAGATCCCTCCCTACCCTTCTATTGCACTGGGTTCTGCAGATCTTTCTTTATTTGAAATGGTACAGGCCTATAGCATGTTTCCTGGCAGGGGTTTCAATGTAAAACCTTATTTTATCAGTCGAATTGAGGACCGGAATGGCAATGTATTGGCTTCTTTCAGGTCTGAATCCAAAGAAGTGATCAGTGAGAGCGAAGCCTATATCATGACCAAGATGCTTGAAGGCGTAGTTAATTTCGGTACAGGAAGGGCATTGAGGGGTGCTTATGGCATCAGCGGACAAATTGCTGGTAAAACAGGAACTACCAACGACAATGCTGATGGTTGGTTCATTGGATTTAGCCCACAACTTTTGTCTGGTGTATGGGTCGGATGTGATGATCCTTTTCTCAGGATGCTTTACACCTCTGGAGGCTCTCAGATGGCGATGCCGGCATGGGCATATTATTATCAACAGGTATTCAACGACAAAAGCCTGAATATAGATCCAGGTGCAGCCTTCATACCTCCGGCAAGCATGCAAAACGAGATTATCTTTGACTACAACCAGGCAATAGATGCTCAAGAATTACTGCCCGTGGAAGGTGAAGATGGTAGCAAGTCTGGGGAGTACATTGAAATTCCCATCAGCACAGGAAAGGAAAAAGTCGTCACAGAATCCCAAAAATTTGAAGACCCCGCTGCTCCGAAAGAAGTACCCAAACCAACACCGCCACCCGTCAAAGAAAATGTTCAGCCTGCCAAAGACAGTGTTGATAGAAAACGTGGAGGACTGCTGAAGAGGGTATTTGGGAAAAAACAATAAAAAAAGCCTGGAAAGATCCAGGCTTTTCTAAATACTTTATTGGTTAGTTTTTACTTATCAAGTACTGCAGAAACACCGATGCTAAAAAATAAATTATTGGCAGCATTGCCCGTCACTGGTATTCTGTATTGACTCTGAACTGTAAAAAATGTTTCATCAAAAAGATTAAACTGTAAACCAACACCTGCAGGCATGTAACTAGCATAATACCCCTTCCATACTGAAGCACCTGCACCAATTGAAAGGAAAGGTGATACAACATAGTCATCGGTCAATAACTTCATAAAGAGATTGGCATCCAATTCGGTATACGTACTCGACCCTGTACTTGATGCATAGGGCTTATTGGAAAGGGTATAATCTACATTAGACATCCCCAATCTTGCATTAAAATCAAACTTATCGTTCAATCCCTCAGTATAAGTGATGGCCATACCTACCCTTTTCCTGTCAAAACTGCTCCATTGGTTATCTGTCAATACAAAAGACATCCCTTTTGAATTTAGATCAGCTGGAGTCTCGAAATCATGTCCAGTAAACTGGATTCCAAGTAGCCTGCTTTTTTTGTTGGATGGCTTTGATTGGGCAAATCCTGTCTGAAACAATACTAAGGCAAATACAAATAACAATATTCTTTTCATAAACAATTGAGTTTTGAGTATAACAAAAATAGTCGGTGAGAGTTGAAACTTAAAATAATTATTATTTTTTGGGGATATTAATCTGAATTAGCCTCTTTTTTGCACCTCTACCCTTACCTTAATGACTCCGATACCCTTGAAATCCAATTTTTGGGCAGCCGTCCTTGACAAGTCTACAAGCCGGGAATTCCGATGATGCATCCGGTCATTGACCCTCACAACAACTGATTTGTCATTATTCAGGTTTGTAACCTTCAGGATGGTTCCCATGGGCAAGGAATTGTGGGCGCAGGTCAATTTATCCTGGCTAAAAACCTCTCCATTGGCGGTTTTCTTGCCAATGAATTTATTCGAATAAAAACTGGCATAACCCACTGCACTGTCCAATTGAGGAACATTCCTGTAGTTGACTTTTTTTTGTGCAACTGATAGAATCGGACCCAACATGATCATGACGGTCATGAAATGAAGAATGATGGATTTGTTGAAAGATATAGTCATTTTATTGAGCAGCAATGAAACACAAAGGTAGTCAAACCCAGCACCGCAAAAATATTTTTGTATAACTATTTGAATATCAAACGATTGATCAATAAAAATAAATGCAATTGATTCGCATTATCTTAGTAGCATCTTTCAATCATCGCTTTGTGAAATATACAATCATTACAACGGTTTTTTTCATCCTTTTTACAACAATGGGATGGGGGCAGCAAAAAAAGATTGTCAAGCTGAAACCCATCAAAGAAAAAAGTTCATTTCATGCCTTGGTTAAGTTGGATACACTGCAGACCATGGTCGAACTTAAAAGCCTGATCCACAACGTACAATACGAGCTCAGGTATGCAAGTAAACATAATTTTACCCGAAAGAGATTATACCCCAGAAATACCAACACCACTTATCTGAGACTAAATCCAGCTCTCGCTTTGGCAAAAGTGGCCGAGGATTTGAAAGAAAAAGGGCTCGGCATTAAAATATGGGATGCCTACCGACCCTATCGAACGACCGTTCGATTTTGGGAGTTGATCCATGATGAACGATTTGTGGCCAATCCATCAAAGGGAAGTGGGCATAACCGGGGTACCTCAGTTGATCTAACCTTGGTGGATTTAAGGACAGGAAAGGAATTGGCAATGCCAACCCCATATGATGATTTCTCAACAGCTGCTTTTCATGGTGCAACAAATATTGATGATGTGAGGATCAGGAACAGGTTGTTGCTGAGAACCACCATGGAAAAATTCGGTTTTGTTGCGTTGGAAACAGAATGGTGGCATTATTCCTGGCCTGGTGCATCGGCCTATGAGGTACTTGACCTTTCCTTCACTGCACTGAGATCAATGATACAATGATCATCAAACTGCTGTCAGATCAACAACAGCGTCTACATTGATGGGTCCGTAAATATGGGGAAAGGTGTTTTGGACTGAAGGAGACCATTCAAAAATCAATTGACTGGTCAGTTTTTCTGTATCAATGGTCAGCAATACCAAGTCATGTACACCGGTATAAAACCTGGATCGGATGTCTTCTACCTGAGACAACTCACTGCAATGAATGAAACCCTCTTCCTTGAGTGATGGAGTTGCATAGGACCCTGTCTCTTTTGCTTTTGTCCATGCTTCGCTTGTGGTAATATGATAAATAAGGCCCATTGATCTGAATTATTCTATGAATATACCCTTTTTATCATTTGCTCCCGCAACATGAGGTCTACCAAAACAATGGCGGCAGTAGCCTCTAATACCGGAGGAACCCTCAAGGCAATGCATAGGTCATGCCTTCCCCTTACAGCAAATGATTCCATCTGATCCGTTTCCCAGTTATAGGTAAACTGGTCTTTGGGGGTTGAAGAAGTGGGCTTTATGGCAATCCTGAACACAAGCTCATTTCCATTGGTAATTCCGCCAACAATTCCTCCTGCATGGTTGGTGGTCGTTTTTCCATCTGCATTCTCGATGGCATCATTGTGATCAATGCCAAACATGTCTGCAGCTTTGAAGCCCGTGCCAAATTCAATCCCTCTTACTGCAGGAATAGCAAACACCGCATGAGCAATCAAGGATTCAACAGAATCAAAAAAAGGCTCCCCCAATCCCAGTGGTAAACCGTTGACCCTGCATTCTACAATTCCTCCAACAGAATCTTTGTTTTCAATCGCCTTTTGTAATCCTTTTTCAGGATCTGATTCTCCGCCGATGGAAGTAATTTCCGCTACAACGGTAATGTTTTTTAATATTTTTTTGGCCACAACACCAGCGGCAACCAGACAGAGCGTCAAGCGACCACTAAAATGCCCACCTCCTCGAAAATCCTCAAAACCACTGAATTTTTTATGGGCAACAAAATCCGCATGACCAGGCCTTGGTACAGCACGCTGTTTCTCATAATCACCGGACCGTGTGTTCTTGTTTTCAAACAAAAGAGTCAAGGGTGCCCCAGTTGTCTTACCGTTGAAAACACCGCTTTTGAACAAGGGAAGGTCTTCTTCCTGACGGGGCGTAGTACCTTTCTGGGTGCCCCCTTTTCTTCTTTCAGTATCGACAACAAAGTCCTCCACAGCAAGTGGCAATCCTGCAGGGCAACCATCAATGACTACACCTACACTTTCTCCATGTGACTCACCAAAAATATTGACTGTAAATAATTCACCGAAATGATTCATTGGATCAGTTTAAACTGTTTGCAATGCAATGGAAGTACCCAAGGCTTTCAAATGTTCATAAAAATCTGGATAGGATTTGTTGATGGCCTCCGCCTCTTCAATCAGGACTTCGCCATTTGCACCTAATGCGGCAACAGCTGCAGCCATGGCAATCCTGTGGTCATGGTGAGAGTGTACCCTTGCACCGTTGAGATGACGATTTCCATGAACAATCATCAAATCCCCATCGAGGTCAATCTGTACCCCCATTTTACCAAAAACATCCTGTAACGTCAATGCCCTGTTGCTTTCCTTATGTGTCAACCGCAGGGCGCCTTTGATGACAGTATCACCAGTACAATATGCTGCCAGGGCGACCAAAGGAGGAAACAGGTCTGGACATTCCGTAGCATCAAAATGAAATGCATGTAAATCAGCAGGACCTACATGGTATACACCGTCATCAACACTTAGCTTTGCACCAGCATCTTTGATGGCTTCTAAAATTTTCATATCTGCTTGAACCGAATCAGACTTCATTCCCTGAATACTGATGTCTCCAGCAATGGCGCCTGCAACAAATAAAAATGCAGCCCCACTCCAATCCCCTTCAACACTGTAATTGATGTCTCCTGAAGGCTGAACATGTTCATCAGCACTGAAAGTAAATGTCTTGTAGTCCGCTACCACTGGAACTTTCATGCCAAATGATTTCAACACACCAAGCGTAAGATCTATATAGGGTTTGCTTTTCAAATCCTTCACCGTTATGGTAACATTACTTGCTCCAGCAGCAGCATATGCCATCAACAAACCAGTAAGAAACTGGGAACTCAAACTACCATCCACCTCAATTGAACTGGGGAGCATAGGACCTTTGATCAAAAGCGGCAGCTTTCCCTCATTCGATTGGATGGAAATGCCAAGCTGTGGAAAAATTACATCAAAAAAATGCATGGGTCTGCTCAAGAGTGAACCAGTACCACTGATCTTCAACTCCCTTGCGCTCAGCGCTGCAATGGGAGTAAACATCCTGATGCCTAAACCACTTTCTCCACAGTTGATCACATCAGAAAAAGGATGAACGCCTTTGCTTTTGATGATTACTGCATTGTCCTGCTCAGTAACTTCTGCACCTAATTTTGAAATAACATCCAATGCGGCCAGGTCATCGTTGCTTTTTCCAGGATCGATGATATGGGTGACTCCATCGTGAAGCAACGCTGCTGCACAGGCCCTTTGCATATCACTCTTGGATCGAGGTGCACGCAAGGTCCCAGCAATGCTGGATGGATGTACGATTGCTATCATTTTTTCTTTTTGTTTGTTTCGTTGTAGGTCGTGAGATGAATTTTGAGTGCATCCACATCAATTTCATTGATTACGCCCCTGCCTATTCTTTTCAACAAAATATAGCTCATGGTTTTGCTGATTCTTTTTTTGTCCATTTTCAGGACATTGAAAACTTTTTCAATATCGAAAGCACCCCTTGTTGGCAAACCAAAATTGATCAGTGTTTGTTCCACACGGGATGCATCCTTGAACCCGAGCAGGTTTGCAGAAAGCCAGCTGGCAAAAACCATTCCCAATGCAACGGCTTGTCCATGGGTCAACTCATATTGGGTTTCCAGCGCATGGCCAAGGGTATGACCGAAATTCAGCATTTTTCGCTCTCCTGCTTCTAACTCATCCCTTTTAACAACACCGGCCTTTAGCTTAACATTGCTGAGTATGATTTCCTGCATCATTTTTTTACTCTTCTTTACTTTTTCCAGGTTGGAAGACTCCAGCAATTGAAACGTCTTGGCATCCAGGATACAAGCATGCTTGATGATCTCTGCAAATCCATTTGACCATTCTGCATCAGGAAGCGTTTTCAAAAAAGATTGATCATAGTAAATGAAAGAGGGCTGTCTGATGATGCCCACCATGTTTTTATACTGGCCAACATCAATTCCATTTTTCCCCCCGATGGATGCATCCACCATTGCCAGCAATGATGTGGGCACAAAACCAAACTGGATGCCCCGCATGAAGATGGAGGCTACATATCCAGTAAGATCGGTAACCACCCCACCTCCAACACCAACAAGGATAGACTTCCTGTCAGCCTGAAAAGCAATGAGTTGCTCAATGATGGCATCAGCCGTGGGTTGTACTTTGTACTCCTCGCCAGGCTTTAATGTAATCACATTCCAATTCCTGAACTTGGATGGATGGGCTTCAAAAACATTGGCATCTGTGATGATGATTGCTTTTTTCCTGTCAACAACTGTATCCAGCCGACTGAAAAGGGCATCAAAATAAAAATCAACCGAAGCACTCGAAAATGTAACCTTCTTCTTGTTCATTAAAATCAGTCATTCATGATTTTATTCTGCCTGTTGATGCTTTCCATGTGGATGGCATCCATGTAACGGGTAATGAATTCATCACTCAAGCCAACCTTTCCTGCTTTCTGCAATGCCTTCTCGAGTACCTCATTCCAACGCGTTGCCTGAAGGATGGTAACATTGTTGTTGCGCTTGTATTCTCCGATTTTCTCTGCGATGGACATCCTTTGTGAAATCAATTGCATCAATTCATCATCGATATGATTGATTTGCTCACGGAGTTTATCCAATGCCGCGTGGTAAGATTCAGATGGAACATCTTCTTTTCTCCAGCTGATCGCAGACAGCATTTCTGCAAGACGTTCTGGAGTGATTTGTTGTTTGGCATCACTCCATGCATTGTCCGGATCAATGTGGCTTTCAATCATCAAACCATCAAAATCGAGGTCTATTGCCTTTTGGGCGGTTGCCTGCAAAATATCCCTGCGTCCACAGATATGAGAAGGATCATTGATGATGGGCATTCCAGGCATACGGCGCTTCATCTCGATGGCCAAATGCCACATGGGCGCGTTCCTGAATTCTGTATTTCCGTAGGAAGAAAATCCACGATGGATCAATCCGATTTGTTTGATACCAGCCCTTGCCACACGCTCAACAGCACCCTGCCAAAGTTCAAGATCAGGATTGATGGGATTCTTGATCAATACAGGCACATCAACACCGCGCAAGGCATCAGCTACTTCCTGAACACTGAAAGGGTTCACGGTAGTTCTCGCACCAATCCACAACACATCGACATCAAAAGTCAGGGCATCTTCAACTTGCTTACCCGTAGCCACTTCCACTGTAGTGGGCAGGCCGGTAAGATTTTTAGCTTTTTGAAGCCAAGGCAACCCTTTGGCACCGATGCCTTCAAACATTCCAGGCTTGGTACGTGGCTTCCAGATTCCTGCGCGCAGCATGTCTACTTTTCCAGTCTTGGCAAGACGCTCTGCAGTTTCAATGACTTGCTCTTCTGTTTCTGCACTACAGGGACCTGAAATGATCAGCGGTCTTTTGTTCCAGGCGGCCTGAACTGTTGATTCTTGGGTTGTTTCAGTTGATTCCATTTTGTAAAATTAAGGATTAAATAAGGAAGGTTTAAGTGTATTAATGAATGATCCTGCGGATCTGGTTTGCTTTGCTCATCAACTCATTCAGGTACTCCCAATTTTCTTTTTCAAGGCATGATTTGAATTTTCTCAACTGGGTAATATGCTCATTGAGTACATCAAGAATATTTTCACGATTTTGCATCAGGATGGGTGTCCACATGTCAGGATTGCTTTTTGCCAAACGCACTGTGCTTTCAAAACCTGCACTGGCCATTTCAAAGATGGCATCATCTTCTTTCTCTTTTTCCAACACCGTATTGGCCAGGGCAAAGGATGTGATGTGAGAGATATGACTTACATAGGCCGCATGAAGATCATGGTCATTTGATCCCATTTCGATGATGCGCATCTTCAATGACTTAAAAATTTCAGTTGCAATCTCCAATGCATCAGGATCGCTGTCTATGCTATCGCATACAATAACGGCTTTATCCTCAAATGCATTCTCAACAGCCGCTTCAGGACCACTGTATTCTGTACCCCACATGGGATGAGAGGCTACAAACCTTCCCCGATGAGGATGATCTTTCACCAGGTTAGCAAGTTGACTCTTGGTTGATCCCATATCAATGACAACCTGATGTGACACCCTATCCAAGACGTAAGGAAGTAATGCAGACAATACACCAACCGGAACAGCAAGTACAATCACATCAGCGACACGGATAGCCTCATCCAATGTCATCATCTCGTCAACAAGCCCCAATTCAATGGCTTTCGAGCCATGTCCCTGATTACTGTCAACTCCAACAATCCTGTTGGCCAACCCATTTTTTCTGCACTTTAGCGCCAGTGATCCTCCGATCAAACCCACACCTACAATGGCAAAATTCTTTTTCATGGTTGATTGATATGATGAAAATTATTGTTTTGTGAATGTTTTTCTGACCCGATCAATGGCTTCCTCCAAAATCTCCTTCTTGCTGCAAAGGCTCACGCGCACATATTGATTTCCAACATCGCCAAATATTCCACCAGGTGTAATAAAGACTCGTGCTTTTTCGAGGACGGCATCGCTCAATTCAAATCCTGATGCATAATCATTGGGAATGCGCGCCCAGACAAACATTCCCACCTGATCTTTTGAATAGCTGCATCCAAGCAAGTCCAGCAATACCAGAGCCTGCTCCTTGCGTTGCGCATATATTTCATTGACGCTATCAAACCAATCCTGATCCAGTTCCAATGCTTTTGCTGCAGCAATCTGTACTGGCAAAAACATGCCCGAATCCATGTTGCTTTTAAACCTCAAAATTGCATTGATATGTGTTGATGAGCCTACAATCATTCCCACACGCCATCCGGCCATATTATGCGACTTGCTCAGTGAATTGAGCTCTACAACAACCTCTTTGTTCTTGTCGAATTCAAAAAGGCTGATTGGCTCATCGTTGAGGATAAAACTATACGGATTGTCATGAACAATCAAAATGTTTTGGGCTTTGGCAAAATCAATGATTTCTTGTAACAATTGCTTGTCAGGCAACTGGCCTGTCGGCATGTGTGGATAGTTCAGAAAAAGTAATTTCACCTTTCCGCTGGATTGGGCACTGTACTGCTCAATCATTTGTTTCCAAGCCTCGATATCAGGATGCCAATCATTCTCTTCCTCTAGCCGGTATGACAACAGTTCTCCACCCGCCAGTTTTACTGCACTGGTATAGGTTGGATAACCTGGATTGGGTACAAGCGCTGCATCACCCTGATCCAGGTAAGTCATGCAAATGTGCATGATGCCTTCTTTGCTTCCGATAAGGGGAAGTACTTCTGTATTCGGATCTACTTCCACTTGGTACCATTTCTTGTACCAGGCTGAGACGGCATTGCGAAGAACAGGAGACCCCTTGTAAGACTGGTATGCATGCGTATTGGGCTTGGCTGCCTCCTGGTGCAATGCCTCTACTACAGAGGGGTGTGGTGGCAGGTCTGGGCTTCCAATGCCCAGGTTGACAACCTGATGTCCCGCTTTGTTGAGTTCGTCGATCTCCCTCAATTTTGATGAAAAATAATATTCACCAATTCCATTCAATCGCGATGAAACATTGATCATGATCCTACTTGTTGAATTTTCCTTTTTTGTACACACCCAGAATCCTAAGGGATGCTGTCTTTTTTTCCAATTTACCGATGAGTTTTTTGTACTGACCAATAGTATCAAATTCAAGATCTGCATGGAAACCATACTTGAACTTGCTTCCTGCAATTGGAAAGGATTGAAGTTTGCTCAGGTTGATGCCTTCTTTTGCAATTACTGTCAACACTTCAGACAGCCTTCCTTTTGCATGATCTGTTTGAAAATTGATGGATGCCTTGTTGGCTCCCTCCACCTCGGAAGGACTTTGCTGGAGGATCAGAAATCGGGTATAATTGTTTTTGACATCATGGATCTTGGGTGCAATGATGTCCAGACCAAACAATTCAGCAGCCAGCTTTCCGGCAATCGCTGCGACATGCTTGCTCTTCCGCACCTGAACATGCTTGGCACTAAGGGCAGTATCCTCGGTTTCAATCAATTTCCAACCATGCGGGTTCAGGAATCCAAGGCACTGTTGCAGTGCCATTGGATGAGAATGCACTTCTTTTATGTCTGCGAGTTTTACCCCAGGATTCACCATCAGGTGCTGGTCAATCTGCAGGTAAACTTCTCCCGCAACGAAAAGGTTTGACTTTTGGAGAAGATTGTAGTTGGGTAAAATACTCCCGGCAATGGAGTTTTCAATGGCCATGATGCCTCCCATGGTGGCGTGTTTGTCGGAGGCCTGGCGAATCACCTCAGTAAATGTCGCACAGGGAAGAATCTGAACTTTTTTTCCATAGAACGACCTGGCAGCAACCTGGTGAAAGCTGCCTTCATAACCCTGGATGGCTACAGGCAAACTTGGCTGCACTTTATTGGATGCCCCCTGCTTCGATGTCTTTTCCAATTTTTTCTCAATCATTGGTTTTTGCTTAAAAAAAAATCCCGGGGGTTAGCCGGGATCCTTATGTTGATGTTTTGTTTAGTAATTGATTTTCAACAAAAAGTTCCCGTACCACCGGTAAAGTAGTAATAAAAATAAAAGAAGTAACGGGTTCTGTTCGATATCATCTATGCAAATATAAGAAACTTAAAACATTTTCAAAAATCAAATTAAAATCTCTTTCTTGGACCTCCGCTGTCGGCATCGTTCATCCTGATCTGGCGTCCCTTGAATTTCTTACCATCGATCATTTTGATCATTTGGTTGGCAGCACCACTCTCAATCTCCACCCAGCTGTTCATTTCCTTCATGTCGATCTTGCCCAACACCTCTTTTTTAAGGTCGCTGAGGTCAAGAATGAATTGCAGAAAACTTGCCTTGTAAAAACCATCCTTGGTTCCAAGATTGATGAAAAGTTTCTTGTATCCTGCCCCACCACGATCGGAGGAGGAACGCTCCATCCTTCTTCCCCCTGGCTCACGCCTGTCGGTAGAACGCTCATTGAAGCGATCGCTGGTCCTTTCAGCCCTGCGGTCGTCTCTTACGTTGAGGTCGGCGGCATTTTCATAATATTGAAGGAACCTGTCAAATTCCAGGGCGGCAACCCTCGTGAGGATCTCTTCCTTTTCCATGTCCACAAATTTCTCGCGGAGCAAAGGAATATAGGTTTCATATTCTCCATGGCTGATGTCTGCCTTCAACAGTTTATCGATAAAATGGAAAAACTGCTTTCTGCAAACGTCTTTTCCAGAAGGTATGTCCAGTTTGTGGAAGCGATTATTCAATAATTTTTCAATTTGACGCAAACGGTATGCTTCCCGCTGGCTGATCACGGATATACAGATACCGCTGTTGCCTGCACGGCCTGTTCTACCACTTCTATGGGTATAGACTTCCGGATCATCAGGAAGCTCATAATTGATGACGTGGGTAATGCCCTGAACGTCAATTCCGCGGGCAGCTACATCGGTAGCAATCAACAGCTGAAGGTTTTTTTCCCTGAACCTGGCCATCACCTTATCTCTCTGGGCCTGTGTAAGATCACCGTGAAGGGCTTCAATATCATAGCCCTCCCTTATCAGTGATTCCGTAATGCTTTGCGCATCGGCCTTGGTACGGGTAAAAATAATGCCATAGATACCGGGGTTGAAATCGATGATCCTTTTCAGGGTATGATACCGATTAACACCTGATGTGGTATAATATTGATGGTCAATATTCACATTGGATGAATTGGCCTTGCCAATGGTCACTTCAGCGGGCGTAGTCATGAAACGCTTGCTTACCTGCTTTACTTCTGAAGGCATGGTGGCACTGAACAGCCAAATGCTGTTCCTGTTTGGGGTGTTGCCAAGAATAAACTCAATATCCTCCCTGAAACCCATGTTCAACATCTCATCGGCCTCATCCAATACAATATAATTGATGTTCTCTAGGTTGATGGCTTTTCGCTCAATGAGATCAATCAGCCTTCCTGGGGTGGCTACAACAATCTGAACACCTCTTTTTAGGTCCCGGATTTGTTCTCCAATGGATGCACCGCCATAGACGGCTACAGACTTGATCGACTTTTTATGAAGGGAGAACTTGGCAATGTCTTTGGTGATCTGCATACACAACTCACGGGTTGGGCATACCACCAAAGCCTGAGGGTGGCGTGCTTCGCTATCAACCAACTGCAGAAGGGGTAGTCCAAAGGCTGCAGTCTTTCCAGTACCTGTCTGGGCAAGTCCGACAAAATCTTTTGTACCGCTCAATAAAATGGGAATGGCTTTTTCCTGTATGGGGGTGGGCTCTGTGAACCCGAGGGCATGAATACCTTTTAACAACGACTCTTCAATGCCTAACGCTTCAAAACTCATATTAAATACTTTTTGCGAAGGTAAACTTATTCAGCGAGAAAGGGAAGCAAAGAAGACAAAGAGCTGATAATCAATAAAATAAAAAAAGTCATCCCGTAGAAACGGGACGACTTCAACGATTGCTTGCCATATGAAAAAAAGATTACTTGGCAGCAGCAGTAGTGTCAACTGCAGCAGCAGCAGTATCAACAGCAGCAGTTGTGTCAACTACAGCAGTTGTGTCAACAGCAACAGCAGTTGTGTCAGCAGCTGGAGCTTCAGAAGAACCACCACATGATGCGAGAGCTACGATAGCCAAGATTGCGAAAAACTTTTTCATTCTTTTGGGTTTTTGAATGTTAAAATTGAATAATTGTGAATTAATACACGAAGTAAAAGAAAGTAACCCGAATTTTAAAAGATTTTTTTTTGTTCTTTTGTGGGTTACAAAATTGCCTTGTAGGTATTAAAAACAGATAATTGTGGCTATTACAGAACAAGAATTGGGGCTATTCAAGGCCATTGGCAACAATGACAAGGCTGCGATTGAGGCTGTTTACAAAGAAAATTACAGCCTGATTCAACATTTTGTCATCAATAACAATGGTACCGAGGATGATGCCAGAGACATCTTTCA
Organism: Chitinophagaceae bacterium; assembly: GCA_021299175.1. GTDB lineage: Bacteria > Bacteroidota > Bacteroidia > Chitinophagales > Chitinophagaceae > Pollutibacter. The sequence continues at coordinate 3,538 of JAJTFY010000002.1, read as the reverse complement.
GGAAGCCATGATGGTGTTGTATGAGAAATCAAGGTTGCCTGAATTTGAACTCACCTGTCAGATCCGCACCTATCTTTATTCTGTATGTAGAAGACTGTGGCTCAAGAAGTTACAACATTCAAGACGGATAGAGACGCAGGTTGAAAATTTTGACAGGATCGTACAAGTGGAAGAGGACATTGAGGAACACGATAAACTAAACCTCCAATACCAGACCATGCGAACAGCCATGGGGAAGATCGGAGAACCATGTAAAAGCCTTATTGAGGCCTTTTACGTACACCGGAAAAACATGCTGGAAATAGCAGGTTTCTTTGGTTATACCAACGCAGACAATGCAAAGAACCAGAAATATAAATGCCTGGTCAGGCTGAAAAAGCTCTTCTTTGCCCAATATAAAAACAGTTAAGCCTAATATAATGGAACAATTCGAATTGGCGGAAGTGGTTGAAAGATATCTTACAGGGGAAATGGGGCCTGAAGAAAAGCATGCATTTGAGGAAATGAGGAAAAACAATCCCGAGTTGGATCAAACAGTAGTAGAATACCATTTTTTCTTGGAACAAATGGGGCGTTACGGCGAAATCAGACAATTCAAGTCCAACTTATACGATTCTCATCATACCCTTCAGGAGTCTGGTGAAATCAAAGAGCTTCAGCTGACAACAGGTACCCGCATCATCAACATGTGGAACAAATACCGCAGGGTCGTAGCAGTAGCAGCCTCAATCGCAGGAATTACAGCCTTGTTCATCAGCGGCATGATGACCTTATTTACCCCTAAAACACCCTTCCGGGATATCGAAGAGCTGAGAAGAAAGGTAATCAACCTTGAAAAGCAGTCCAGTAACCAAAGTGCTGAATTCAACAAATTCAAAACCAAGATTGCGCCGGGCTCAGATGTCAAGTTTGGTGGTACCAGTTTCTTGATTGATACCAAAGGTTATCTTGTAACGAGTGCACATGTATTGAAGGGGGCAAAAAAGATTTATGTACAAAGCATCCAGGGTGAAGATTTCCTGGCTGAAATTGTTCATCAGGACGCCAACTCCGATATTGCCGTCATCAAGATCAACGACCAGGATTTTGAGTCGCCAAAACAGCTGCCATATGGTTTTACCCGTCTTCAAACCGATTTATCCGAAGCGGTTTACACCCTTGGATTCCCAAAGGATGAAATTGTTTACAACGAGGGATACCTGAGTGCACGGACAGGTCTGGAGGGAGACACCATGTCTTGCCAAATCACCATTACTGCCAATCCTGGAAACAGCGGAGGCCCGGTATTCAATAAGAACGGGGAAGTTATAGGAATTTTGAATGCCCGTCAGGCTTCAGCGAATGGCGTTGTATTTGCAACCAAATCAAAGAATATTTTCCAACTTGTTGAAACATTGAAAGAAGCTGACAAGGACATCAACATCAAGTTACGCAATACTTCGTCCATCAAAGGAATCAACAGATCCCAGCAGGTTAAAAAAGTGCAGGACCATGTTTACATGGTAAAAGTAGTATTGGGTTAAGCTTTAAGCGTTAATGCCAAAGACCAGCCGGATATTCTCCTGCTGCAAGCAATTTGTCAATTCCCTCCTTTACCGCCGGAGCATCATTTTTATACGTTACGCCAAACCAAATGGCATTGGTTGGTATTACTTCTACCCTGCCTTCTCCATCTCGGATGAATTGGTCTGCAACAATGGGAATGAAAAACTCTGATTTTTCCTCCTGCCCCCTCTCTGCAAGGAAAGCTTGAAACAACTTTGACGAGTAGTCAAATACAGAGGGATCGAAGCACCAGAAATTCATGGATACAATGGTATCTTCTTTCAACTCGGAGGGTTCAAGGCCGTCATCGCAACATACAATACCATCTTTTCTTGCAATATTAAGGCGCTCGGTTACACCGATAAGATCACCCATATCATTAACACTACAAACTCCTCTGTTGACAGTGCCATAATCAGACAGCGTTTGCTTTAATTGATATCCAATGATGGAGTAATGCTTCTCATTGCAGGCACTTGTCAGGAATTCATAGGCCTTCACAAATGCATCCTGACCATAGAAATCATCAGCATTGATTACTGCAAAAGGCTCTTTGATCACATCAGCGGCACACAATACGGCATGAGCAGTTCCCCAGGGTTTCGCGCGGTCCTCCCTTCTTTGGTATCCGTCAAGGTGTGCATCCAAATGTTGATATACGTATTCGGTCTGAATCCTTCCTTTCAATTTAGGCTCGAATATGGCCTTGAATTGCTCGGCGAAATCTTCCCTGATCACAAAGACCACTTTCCCAAAACCTGCCCGGATGGCATCATAGATGGAATAATCCATGATGGTTTCACCTTCTGGCCCAAATGCTTCAATCTGTTTCATACCTCCGTACCGGGAGGCCATGCCAGCAGCCAATATCAACAACGATGGTTTCATGTGAGAAAATTTATGCTGCAAAATTAGTCCGAAATTTCAAAGCACCAAAATACGACCTTTGTAAGGATCATGTTAGAAAAAAACATCATACAATCAATCAATGATGAACAAGCTCAATCCCATGGCATCAGCGCTGCTATGTTGAGGCTGGACCTGCTGCATCCAATCGTTTCCGGGAACAAGATTTTTAAACTCAAGCACTACCTTGCTACTGCAAAGAAAAGCCTTAAAAAAGGTATCCTGACTTTTGGAGGTGCGTTTTCCAATCATCTGGTTGCCGCGGCCTATGCTGCAAAAATGAACAACCTGGAATCCATTGGATTTGTGAGAGGGGAAAGACCGAAAAAACTATCCCATGGTTTGATGGACTGTATTTCCTACGGAATGCAACTTGAATTCATGAACAGGGAATCCTTTGATTCAATTGATGTTGCCCAATTTTCAACCGCATTTCCCAACCATGCAATCATCCCCCATGGGGGATACGGAAGAATGGGAATGTTGTGGGGGATACGGAAGAATGGGAATGTTGGGTACACAAGAGATCGTGGAAATCCCAGGCGTTGAATCATATGACACTGTCCTAGCAGCCTGTGGAACAGGAACAATGGCAGCAGGCTTGATCGCTGGTTTACAACCGCACCAGCAGTTGACATTGGTTTCAGTACTCAAAAATAATTTTAGCGTAAAGGATGAAATCAAAGCGTTGTTGCTTGAACATGAGATCAACAACAAACGTTTTGACATACGATTTGATTTTCATTTGGGTGGATACGCCAAAAAAAATGAGTTGCTGTTCATGGCAATGAATGATTTTTTCAGCAACCACCATATTCCCACCGATTTTGTCTACACAGGAAAACTGGTTTACGCTTTTTACCATCTGATGAATGGGGGTGCATTCGAGAGAGGTTCAAAAGTATTGTTAATTCACAGTGGCGGTCTTCAAGGAAACAGATCACTTTGTAACAATGAACTTATTTTTGACACAGGGGGATTACCTTTGTAACCTATGAACAAACCAAAACGAAAAAAATCATTAATCGTTTTCATTTCTTCCCTGCTTTTGTTGGCGTCGTCAAAAGCAGAGGATAGTCTTCCGCAT
>JAJTFY010000053.1 GCA_021299175.1 Chitinophagaceae bacterium | reverse complement strand
ATCATTGTTTAAAAACAAATCTGTCCATTTACTTTCCTTGGTTGAGTTCATGTCTCCATTCCTGTTTCCGGTGTTGCCATCACTTTCATCGTAACCCAAATCTTCAGGGAAAATGTCTGCACGAAGATCCCATTTCCCAAAATGTGCAGCCCTGTAGGCAGGAGAAATTGATTTCAATACCGTTGGAATTGCAGCAACTTTTTTAAAATCCGGATGATAATTCTCCTTGAATGCCGCATCACCTTGTCTGGCTGGGGTCTGGCCAAATTGGATGCTCCTTCTGGTGGGGCAACACAGCGCACAAGGCGCATATCCATTGGAGAATCGCATACCCTTCATAGCAAAACGCTCCAACTGAGGTGTTTGATAATAATCACTTTTTGAGTTGGGAACCCGATCATCCATCAATTGTGAAGTACTGGTCCAGCCCTGGTCGTCTGTCAAAATCAGGATGAAATTGGGTTTGGAGGATTTTGGAGCATCTCCAAAATAATTGAATGCACTTATACCTATTATTCCAACTGCAAAAATGCCGAGCATTATTTTTCTCGCATCAATTAATGTTATTTTCTTATTCATTCGATCAATTGTTTTTAATACTACCAACCTGTTGATTCATCAGCATCAATCTTTTGATGGAAGCAGGAATTTCATCCTTGGCTTCTTTGATTGTGGGCTTTCCATTGATCATCTCCAGTAATTTTGAACTGCTAGCATCTCTTGCGGAATAGGTCTTTCCAAGGTTCACAATATTCCCGGATGAAACCAGCACAGTGGAGTGATTTCCATTCCAGGCCTTGATCAAAGCCGGCTTGGCTGTGTTCATTTCAGCTGATACATGCCAATTCCCAATCGTAATTTCCCCATTGACCTTGTTGGTGATCAATGGCTCAAAACTGCCATTTGGCTTTACCTGAATGATGGCGAGATAGCGCATCTTTTCTTTTTTTTCTGTAGACACTCCCTTGAAATGCCACTGGTTTTTAAAATTCACCGTGTCTCCATCTTCATTGACTTTGTTTGTCCAATTGTCTACCGGTACTGAAAACTGATCCGTTAAATTGAAATCAATCGCCGAAGATGAAAACAAAGAGACCTGTGCTTGGGCCAGTTCATTCTTAGCCAAGATGGTTTTCTTCAATGGATCAATGATCATCTTGTTGTCGTTATGCAACAACCAACTCCAGGATGCTGGGTGATCGGCTTCCAAGTCATCATAAATGATTACAATGGAAGGTCTGAGCATAATATAATGACGCTTTGAAACCTTCATTCCAAGATTTATGTTTTGACCTTCATCCTTCCCTGAATATGCATTGGAAGCATCGCCAACAGCATAAGAAATTTGGTTGCCATGCATGAACCTTGGGATAAAACCATAGGCACCGGCATTGAAAGGCTGACCTTTTCCATCAATCAAAATTCCATTGTGCCCCTGGGTATGCTTGTGCCAATCGAGAAAATGAGGATCTCCCATGGCAGGTCGATAACCAGAATTGTAAAAAAGTCTCTTTCCTCCGTATGCGATATTGAATGTATTTTGGTCGGCATGTGTATGTGCCATAGAGGCATAAGGACTGCTGCGCAATGACAACATGAGATCGGTTTTGCTATTTTGCAAAGACGTATGCATGTATGCCACACCTATTTCAGGAAAAACTGCTGCTTCAGGAAATGCTGGTGCCGAAGATTGCAATGGCAATTTCATTTGAAGCCCTCTCAGTAAACGGAACCAACGAAACTCATTGTCTTCAGCAATATCCTTATCGAGACCGTTAAGAATCGTTTTTGAATACCACGCGGCATAGGGATCATTGAACAATCTGGCCATGGCATCAGTATAACCAGCATAATTAAGATTGGGTGAAGTATACTTATCACCATCATTGCAAAATCCGTCTGCAACTGAATTGGGAGGGAAAGAATAAGATAACCAACGAGAATTATTCTTGAACCATGGTGATCTCATAAAATCAACACCTGTGAGATCCTTAAAAATGGAAGAAACATCAATCAGGGTCAATGTGTTCATTCCAAAATAGGATGTGCCATTGAACCAAGCGCCATCCTCCTCTGCCATCTTGGGCGATTGTGCTATCCATAATTCATATATGTATTCAATCCATTTTTTCGCTTCAGGCACTTCTCCAGACAAAGCAAGAGATGTTTGCAACATGTTGTGCAAAATATGCTGCCAAACATGCATAGAAGAAGACCTGCTTTCAACTTGTCCAACCCAAAGGGTATAAAAATATTTTGCCCGCGCTGATGTTTGTTTGATAATTTTTGCTCTTTCTTCTACAGTCAACAAATCCCAAAATGTATCAAGTCCAATGGCCAAGGATGACATGATCCCTGCGTCGCCAAAATCATTCTTGTGTGATGGTCCATTGGGATCCCAGCTGGAAATCTCCATCATCCATGCTCTTGCGGTTTTGAAATAAACCGTATCACCTGTCAGAACATAAGCCTGTGAAAAAGTATTCAACACTTTCTGAATTTTCCAGCCTGTCCATTTACTCGCCAACAAGGCAATTTTATCATTTTCAAAATCATCCTTCCCTTTGTAGGTGGGAAGCGCCATGGATTCTTTGGAAATGGGTTTCTTGAGAAAACCATTTGCTTCCTGGATAATCAATGCGGTTTCTTTTTGTCCTGCAGCTTGTGACCGAAAACCCAATGCTTCATTTTTCCTGACCAACACCCTAGGATGCTCAGAAGGAATGGCCGAAATCAATGCCTTGCTATCAGGTGTTGGAAATTTTCTTGTTGTTGCGGTGATGACAAATGAATCCAGGGAATTCCATGGGCCATCGTTTGTTTTATATTGCCAATACCATTTGCCGTTGGCCAACTGTTTGTGTGGATTGAAGATGGCATAAGGCAGGCCAGATTTTTCAATTACTTGCTTGCTGAAATCATTAGATGATGACAAGCGAACACTGTAGATGGCTTTCTTGATGGATGGCCATTGAAGACTTGGTGAATTAAACCGAGGCTGCTCTCCTCTTGACGGACTGGTCCATATCCTGATCTTCGGATAAGGCGCATCTAGAGCAACTTGTGCTGTTGATATTGATTGGGATTGAACTTTAAGATTCCAACCATAGAGAACAGCAAAACAAATAACAATATGTTTTCTTAAGTAAATCATTGACTGCTTTTTTGATTCATTTTTTCCCAATCCTGATATTGTTTTTTCAATGCATCAACCACATCGGGGTGCTTTGATGCAAGGTTTGTTGTTTCACCCGGGTCTGCTTCCAGGTCAACCAAAAACAAAGCATCCAATTCAATAGCAGCCCCTTTTACACCTGTATCAACAGGGTTTCCCAACAATTTCCATTTCCCTTTTCTTGCCACCCACATTTTCTTGAAAGCCCAGCAATAACCCTGATCATGAGGACTTGGAGCGGTTGTATTGTTGATGATATTCACCAAACTTTTTCCATCCAAATCTTGTCTTGAAAGTTTGATGTTGCACAATGCGGCCAGGGTGGGAAACCAATCTGTATTGACAGCAAATTGCTCCCTCACCTGTCCGGCAGGTAATTTCCCAGGCCAACTGATGATGGATGGAACTTTGAGGCCTCCTTCCAACAATGATGCTTTTGCACCTCTCAGATTACCTGCATTGCCACCGCCAAAATGCGCCCTCTCTTCTGTAGAATACCCATTGTCTGATTGAAAAATGATGATGGTATTTTTTGTCAAACCCAAATCCTCAACCTGTTTCAGCAATTGTCCGATCTTATCATCCAGGGTCGACATGAAAGCTGCATACAAATTGCGCGGATATGCCAGCCCTTTTTTGTTATAATAGTCCAACCACTTGGGATCGCCCTGGTATGGATAATGCGGCAGGTTAATAGCGAAATACATGAAAAAAGGTTTCTTATTGGCTGCAGTCATAAACTGGGAAGACTCCTTCAACATGAGGTCCGGAAAAAATTGACCAGGATAATACACTTCCTTTCCATTGCGGTAGAGGTCGTGCTTGTTAGGGCCGTTCCAATAAAAAAAATGAGAATAATTGTCAATGCAGCCTGCCATATGACCAAAAGAATGTTCAAAACCCTGAGCATTGGGAGCCATCTCCGGCTTATAACCCAAATGCCATTTGCCGATATGAGCGGTTGAATATCCTGCATTTTTAAACATCTCGGCCATTGTAAAACGGTCTGTGGGCATGCCTACTGCATCATTCAGTTCAGAGGCATTGCCAGGCAATCCTGCCCGCTGAGGATTCAATCCAGTAAGCAGTGAGGCCCTTGAGGGAGAACATACTGGAGATGCATAGAAATTGGTGAACATGGTTCCAATACTGGCGAGTTGATCAATGTTGGGTGTTTCCAAATCCTTGGAGCCATAACAATTGAGATCGATGGCACCCTGATCATCGGAATAAATCACAATCACATTGGGGCGCTGTTGCGCCATAGAAGAAAATGCACACATCACCATACCCATCAATACAATCAAACTGCGCATATTGGTTTATTTAATGAGTTTTGTCAAATAAGGATCATTGTTCTTTTTAGCCCATTCCATCAGCTGGCTTCTGCATTGTTGCAAAGCTTTGGCATGCCTGGGATCATTGACAAGGTTGATCATTTCCCCCGGATCATTCTTCAAATCAAACAGTGACTCTCTCTCCTTCCCTTCATCATAAATCCAATATTTGTATTGCCCATTCCTCAGCATACGACCTTCCGGCTTTAAATTTTGACCATCAACGCCAGCACCTTGAATGATATGATCTGATACCACCACATAATCTCGCTTTATTGGTGCGATATCTTTTTCAAGGAATTGTTTCAAACTATTACCAGGATACTGAGCAGGTAATGTGATACCTGCAAAATCAGATAAAGTGGGCAAGATATCTGTACCGGATTGAACAAGGTAATTTGATTTTCTGGGTTTCAACCCTTGGTAGTTGATGATGAATGGAACCTTTGCCGCTTCTTCATAAAAAACCGTTTTCTGGTTCCACAGATGGGCTCCCTGCATGTCTCCATGATCACTGGTAAAAACGATAACAGTGTTTTTATCCTTTCCCGTTTCCTTCAATGATTGCAAAACTCTTCCAATTTCTGCATCCACTTTTTCAATCAACCGATAATAAGACCAAATGTATTGACGCCATTTGTCTTCAGTAAATGCACCCACTGGGAAAGCATCACTATTTTGCATGGAGACACGCATGAATTTCATGATGTCAGATTCATTGAAAGAAGGCTTGGCATTGGGTCTTAGTGGTGGGCATTGATCTGCTGGCGGTGGGTTTCCAATGGCACCATCAGGTAATTTTTCTCCACGTGCCCACTGACAGATATTGTGTGGGTTCATGAAAGACACAACCAGTAAAAATGGATGATCGCGTTGGGTCTTCAAGAAATCACTCGCCAATTGGGGTGATAAGCTGTCATGACCATTTCCGGTTGTATTGGGAAGATAATCGAAGCCATGTGTGCCTGGCGCCTTTCTATCATAAGGCAAATGCCATTTCCCCACATATCCTGTTTCATATCCTGCATTTTTAAAAATGCTGCCCAGCGAAGGGAATTTTGCCGGATCAACCTTCTTTTCTTCATTAGACTGTATTCCCATTTCGTGTGGGTACCTCCCTGTAAAAATAGAACTGCGTGATGGAACACAAAGAGGATTTGCACAATACGCATTTGAGAATACTACACCTGTTTTGGCCAGTTGATCGATATTGGGCGTATTGATAAATTTATTGCCAAGGTTGAAACTCATCGACTCTGCAGACAATTCATCTGTCATGATGATGAGGACATTTGGTTTTTCTTGTGCAACCAATCCCATCGACCATACAATCAGAAATATCAAATGCAATACCTTGATTCTTTTAATAACCCTCATGTAAAATATATTATTCGGTTGATGATTGTTGTATGATGAATTGGAATTTTCCTTTGCTGTCCCCTTTCTTCATTCTGAACTGAGCCCTGTATAATGTGCTTCCCCAGGTATGGGAAATTTTTGCATCTTGAATCTTTATCTCTTCAACGGTGAGTTCAAATTGATGCTGGTCAAAACTTATGGTAATGCTTTCTGCATCACCTGTTTTTACAAGCATTTTTCCTGGCACAGTAATATCAGGCCGGGCTGCCAGCATCATCGGTAAAATGATAGTATCATATGTAGTTGAAAAGTCAAAATTGTCTGCAATAACAATTGATTTTCCTTTGTTGTGGGTAATGGTCCGTTCCCATTTTCTCATGCCCAAATCCTCATTATAAGTTTTAGAGATATCCTGTTTGAAAATATTTTTTTGGGCGTCGCTGGTATATGAAACAGCTGAGGCTGCATATTTTCTACCAGTAAGTTGCACTTCACCATTTACAATGGGGAGCATGTTATGGTAGGCTGAACTGATCACCCAACTCTTACCATAATCTTTTGTATAAGTTCCTGCTCCTACATCAATCAAAACAGGTTTGCCATTGTAAAAAACCATAAAACTACCTACGTCATTGTGGTTATGGCTTTCCTGATTATGCCCTGCTTTGGCGGCTATGTAAAAACCCTTCTTGGATGCTTCCTGATCACGCGACATCATCACTTGAATATCTGGTAACCATGATCCTGCTATAAGTGGCTCAGCAGATTTTGTGTTAATCAATTCTTTGGCATAATACAACTCAGGGAGTTTTCTCAAGAGCGAATATGCCTCAGGCATGTTCAGGCCACCAGGGGTCTTTTTGGCCAGATAAGCACCCATTTCCATCATCCTTGAAGAACCTACCGCCTTGCCATAGCGGTAAATCAACATGGGTGAATGGTTGGTTTTTGAAACGGCATCTGCAAAATTCAGGTAATAGCCATCGCCGATATAGGCTTTGAAAATAAATTCACCCATGCTTTTTATCAGTGGTTCATTAAACAAATTGAATTTGTTGTTGGTGGCCATCTTAACCAGGTCAAGACAATCAAATGTAGAGGCACCTGCCTTTCCCCAATAACCCGGTCCTTCATCACATCCACCATCAGCAGGATAAGGATCCAAATAATTGTCTAGCACATCAAAGACCTGATGAACAAATTTTGCCCTGCGGTCTTTATTTTTTTCCAGCAATAAAATGGAGGATAACAAATTTGAGCTGATCCAGGGATTCCAATTGTTGGGCCTTCTTTCCAAAAAAGATCTTTCCTTGTAAGACAAAGTCGAATCAACATTCTTCCGACCATAACCCATCCATCTGTATTTTGGATCTGATTCAATTACCTTGAAAATCCTACGGTCTATTTCAATGTAGATTCTCTCTTTGATCATTGGATTCACCTTGTCCAATTTATCGCCCATCAAATGTGATACCCATGCCAACAAGGATGATGTTTCTGCGGCGAACAAATCAACAACAGGGTCGTTCACATCGGGTAATCCAATGCCTCTTTTTTGGTAAGTCAAATGGGCAGGTACACCCCAAAAGGTTTCTTCGCAGATGGTCCAGATTCCATCTACAATATCATCCATGAACCTTCCCTTATTCTCAATCAATTCGCCAACAACCAATATAGAAAGCGCATCCCTTCTGGAAAAACTGATTTTCTCAAAATTTGTCCTGTTGCCATTTTCAGTAAAGTCAAGAAAAACAGAAGCCCTCGTCATTGGCCATTGATAACCCAACAAACCTTCTGCCTGTTGAATAAGTTTTGCATGCTGCTCAGGGGATAATACAGATTTCCATGCAGCAGATTGATTTATGGTGGGATATGGAACCCAATCAGTCGCTTCTTTTAAATGTTGTCTGAAAAAATCAACTGTATACTGCTGCTTCAAGATATGCCTTCCCTCTTGTGCAAAAGGTGAAACCTCAGTAATGACAAATATCAAAAAAAATAAAAATGATTTTTTCATATACGATTATATCTATTTTTCCGCCACAAATTTTTTGAATTCGCCTGCGATATTGGCCATACCCTCAATCTTGTCACCCCTTTTCCCAAAACAATCTATCCATGGCGATGGCTTTCCATAGGTTCCTTTTTCACCCTGTGCACCATCAGCATCAATCATGGTTCCACCAAAGTCTACCGACAAAGAAGGATCCATCCTTCCTGAAAAAAGAGAATGATTCGTTTTTGCGATCGCCACATCCATCAACATTTCCATGGTTATTTCCAAAGATTTTCTCCATAAGACCATCCTTTCCTAACAGGCTCCTTGATGTATTGATCCAATTCAGGTCTTCCAACTGCTTTCATTTTCTTGCTGTCATACTCAAACTTTCCTCCGAATCGCTGCGCCAAGACACCTACTTGAATCATCTCAGTGAGGTCAGATGCATAATCAAAATTCGAACCAGGCAAGCTGTTGTTTTTAATGGCATCCAGCCACTCTTTTACTGGCTTTTCTTCTTCTATCCTTGCAATGGTTTGTGGCGGTGGATTCTTCAAAAACGCTTTCCATTCTTCATCCGGAACAAGCAGTTTTGGTGTATTTGGACGACCGTCTGTAATGAGTGTCTTTTTCTCTCCAATCATGATCATGCCACTTTCCGGCAATTCAGCAATACCCCACTCTGGACGAACAGCTGGCTTCTTTCCACCTTCTATCCACTTCATCGTAACAGGTGCTTTTTTACCCCTTGCCTTAAAATTCCAGGTTACTGTCGATTCATCTGAAACAAAACTGTGGTCTGCAATTGGATTCAACAACTCAGCTTCTACCGAATGTGGCATCCCCAAATCCAAAGCCCAAAATGGTGCATCAAAGGTATGACAACCCCAATCGCCTAACATGCCACTGCCATAATCAAAAAATCCCCTCCAACGCCTTGGTGCATAATAATTGCTAAATGGCCGTTCTGCCGCTGGTCCCTGCCATAAATCCCAATCAAATCCACTGGGTATTTCCTCCACCGCTGGTGGAAAACTGCTCGGCTTTCCAAAAAAATTATTGCGTTTAAAATCACCCTGAAATCCTGGTGACCAGCGAATAACCTCTTTCACCTGTCCAAGCACACCAGCGTCATACCATTCCTTTATCTGCCTGATGCCATGGGTTGTATGCCCCTGGTTACCCATCTGAGAAACCACCTTGTAGTACTTGGCAGCTTTTTTTAGGGTACGCGATTGCCAGATATTGTGGGTCAATGGCTTTTCTACAAACACATGTTTTCCTAATTCCATGGAAGCCATAGCGGCTGCAAAATGGGTATGATCGGGTGTTGCAATAATCACGGCATCGATATCCTTTGCCATCTCGTCAAACATCACCCTAAAGTCTTTGTACTTTTTAGCATTTGGACATTCCTTAAAGGCATCGGCAGACATCCGATCATCAACATCACACATGGCCACAATGCTTTCTCTGGGAACTTTGGACCAGCTTGCCCTTCCTCGACCGCCTACCCCAATCACGGCAATGTTTAACCGCATGCTGGGTGGATTGCTCATAAAACTGGGTAGCACAATTGAACCCAATCCCAAGGCTGTCGTTTGCCTTAAAAATTGTCTGCGTGAATGATTATCCATATTATTAAATTTAAACATTAGAAAATTACATTGTATAGTACTGCTCCCAACCCTTTCTTGGAGGCGGACCAACCAAGAGTTCGTTTCCAATTTTGCTATTGGTGATTTGCTTTTTCTTTTTGTCAAAGATGAGCTTGGTGTTCAATCGTTGCGCCAATACACCCAACGCCATGACCTGACACAATGGACCCGCAATATCAAAAGAAGATCGACATTTTTCTTCGCCCTTACATGCTTTCAGGAAATTGGCAAAATGGGTGGATGGGCTCAATGGCACTTCAGGTAGCATAGAAGCCATGTCCTTTGCTTTTGTTTCCGGGATGATGGCCAGTGGCGCACTGTGTGAACCACCCTTGAATACCAATTCCTTTGAATAGATAATTTTACCTGGATAACGTTTGGAGTTGATGTTACCTGAAGTCGGTGGTGGAATATCTTTTGCCCTCACCGGTTCTCCATACCCATCAGGAAGCTTGGGCTGGTTATTGAATCCATCATACCATGTCAAATCGAGTGCTGGCATGTTCTTTCGCTTGGGAAATTTGAAAAGCAAAGTAGAGGCCTGAGGGAAAATCAAAGGACTGTGCCCTTCCATGAAAATGGGATCAACTTCAGTGGGCATACCCAACTCAAGGAATTGATGTGCCGTGTCAATGATATGTGCACCCCAATCACCCAAGGCACCATTTCCAAACTCAAACCATGACCTCCAATCTCCATTGATATAGCCTTTGTTGAATTCCTTGAATTGTGAAGTAGCAAGCCATTTGTCCCAATCCATGGTCTCGGGTATGGGTTGTGCAGGAAGGAAGTCCGACACCTTCATGCCATGCCATCTCCTTCCATTGTTCATGAAGGCGGTAATGGCAGTAACGTCTTTTATGATGCCTGCATCTTTCCATGCCTTGAACTGAAAATAGTTTTCCTCAGAATGTCCTTGGTTTCCCATCTGACAAGCAACTTTGTATTTTTTTTCTGCAGCCATCATGAGTTCAACCTCGTGAAACGTATGGGCCATGGGCTTTTCAACATATACATGCTTTCCCTCAGACATGGCCAACATGGTGATGGGGAAATGGGAGAAATCTGGTACCCCTGCAGTGATGGCATCAAATTGCTTTCCCATCTTGTCAAACATCACCCTGAAGTCTTGAAACCTTGGAACATTGGGAAACATCTTCATGATTTCTAGGGTATTGGGTGCGCCCATTTCTACATCACAAAGGGCCACAATATTGGCCAGCCCAGTGCCGTGTAGTTTTTTGATGATGTCCGCTCCACGGTTGCCTATGCCAATGCATGCAAGGTTCACCTTGTCACTTGGAGCGATTCCATTTCTTCCCAATCCTAAAACAGATGAAGGCAAAATCGAAACACCAGCCAATCCTGCCAATGCCACACTGCTTTTCTTTAAAAATTCACTTCTTTTCATTTTATTTTTTTCTATTGTTTTATTCAATGATCAGTTAACCCTCATCATCATCATCGGCTTTTTTCTTTTTAACCTTTGGTGGTTTGATGAGTTCCACTTTTGTCATTCGGGGAAAAACCTCCCTAAACGTATTGATCAAGATTTTTTGGGTCGGCGTCAGGCTGCTTTCTGCAATGATATTTTTTTCGAATGGATCATTTGCTACGTTGTATATCTCTCCTGTTTCATACAATTTCCATTCCCTGTTGTGCACAAAGCGCGCCTTCTTGAACTCCCCTTTTTGTGGATCATAATGTGCGAACAACCATTCCCTGGATATGTATTTTTGTCCGGTGACCAAGGGCAGAAAACTCTTTCCATCTGTAACAAAATCCTTGGGTAATGAAATATTCACTGCATCGGTTATTGTGGGAAGAAAATCAGTGAAATCAATCAACTTATCATTCACCTGCCCTGGCTTGATTTTCCCTTTCCAA
>JAJTFY010000052.1 GCA_021299175.1 Chitinophagaceae bacterium | reverse complement strand
ATGTCATAGATGTTGCGGTAGGATACAGCACAGACGAATTGGGGAAGGCCAGGCCCGAAGCCATTGCCGCCATCAAGCGATTTCAGGCAAAAGCATTTGACCTTGTCATGGCCAAACACCGGAATTGGTGGAATGCTTATTTCAGGAAAAGTTTCATTTCCATTCCCGATAAAAGGGTCGAAACCTACTACTGGATTCAGTTGTACAAGCTTGCATCCGCAACGCGGGAAGACAAACCCATCATCGATCTCATGGGTCCATGGTTCACGTCCAAAACACCATGGCCAGGCATTTGGTGGAACCTCAATCAGCAACTTACTTATTCGCCATTGTTTGCATCCAATCACCTGGAACTGACAAAACCCTTGTTTGAATTGTTGAACAAGAACAGGCAGAACCTGATCAACAATGTTCCTGAACAGTGGAGAAATGATGCAGCGGCCATCGGAAGAATAACCAGCTTTGATTTGATCGCTCCCTTGAACCAACATGACCTCAGAAAGGGCCAGTTTGAGCCAGGAGACCTGGTCTGGACCATGCTTTATTACTACCGCTATTATCAATACAGCGGAGACAGGGATGAGCTGAAATCAAATATCTATCCACTCTTAAAACGTGCTGTCAACTACCTGTTGCACTTGCTGTACAAGGATGAAAATGGGGTTTATCATCTTGTCAAATCACATTCGCCTGAGTATGCAGATGCAGAAGATGCACACTATTCATTGTCTGGTCTGATATGGGGATTGCAAACGCTGCTGCATGTGGAACAATTGCTGAAGCTCAATGATCCGGATAAAACAAAATGGAGCGAGGTGCTCCAACACCTTACCCCGTTACAGAGCAGCGATAAGGGTTTTATGATTGGCCGCAATGTTGACCTGACCTCATCCCACCGGCATTATTCTCATTTGCTGGCCATTTATCCCTACCGCCTGTTGGATATGAAAAATCCTGCCCACCGTGAGATCACCATCCGATCCATCAATCATTGGCATTCCATGCCGGCAGCATTGGCAGGCTATTCATACACCGGGGCTTCTGCCATGTATTCCCTGCTGGGCGAAGGCGATAAGTCGATCAAATACCTCAATGATTTTTTAAACCGTCATGCAGAGCCTGGAGGGCTTTACGCCGAGTCTGGCCCCTGTTTTGAAACGCCCATGGCTTTCGCCACCAGCCTGTTGGAGATGATGCTGCAAAGCGATGATGGCAAGATCAGCATCCTGCCTGCTATTCCTGCTGAATGGCGAGAGATGTCTTTCAAGGACCTTGCTGCTGAAGGTGCCTTCAGGGTAAGCGCTGTCATGTATGATGGCATGTTGCAACAGGTGCAGGTAAAAAGTCTGGCGGGAAACCGTTGCAGCCTCGACATGATTTCTTCCTTTGATTTTGATATTGTGTCAGACAAAAGGGGAATTGTGGTTCCTTTTGCGAAAAAATCCAATGGGCATGTCAGCTATGCCTTTGATACAAAAGCTGGCGAAACCATCACCTTGAAAAGAAAGAACATGAGCACCGCAAAAGATTTGCTTGTTCATTTCAAAGAGGGAGATTTTAAATGGGGACTCAACAAGGTGTACCTGAAAAACGGAAATACCAAAGACCGTCCTTTCTTTTAACTAGAAATTCTCTGTTGTCCGTGGTAAAAACGCTAAATTCATTCCCTCAATAAACGACATGAAGTGTTCAATTTCCATAGCTGCTGCCATTGCATTGTTGATTGCATCCTGTAATCAAACATCAACACCAAAAAAATATGCATCTGTTGAAGATAGCCTCTTGCATTGTTCATCCAACCTGCCAGCAAGGTATGCTGTTGCTGCATCAGATACTTCCTTTTCAAGTGCTGCCGATAGTGCTTCACACGAAGGCATGGTTTGGATTGCTGGCGGTGAATTCATGATGGGGGCCAACGATGATGAAGGAAGGGAGGATGAATATCCTCAACACCGGGTAAAGATCAGTGGTTTTTGGATGGATGCCACCGAGGTGACCAATGCCCAGTTCAAAAAATTTGTGGATGCTACTGGATATGTGACTACAGCAGAAATTGCTCCTGATTGGGAAGAAATCAAAAAGCAGGTGCCTGCCGGAACACCCAAGCCGCCGGACAGCGTTTTGGTTGCAGCATCCCTGGTATTCCAAAAGCAAGCCCCAGGAACTGGATTGGGAGACCCCAGCCAGTGGTGGGATTGGAAAAAAGGGGCCAATTGGAAGCATCCGAAAGGAATAGGAAGCAATATCACCGGAAAAGAAAACCATCCTGTGGTGCATATTTCCTGGGACGATGCCATGGCTTATTGCAAGTGGGCAGGTAAACGCTTACCCACTGAAGCCGAATGGGAATATGCAGCAAGGGGAGGAAGAACCGATAAATACCCCTGGGGCAATGAAGATATTGAGCAAGGCAAGCCCAAGGCCAATACCTGGCAGGGAACATTTCCGAGCACCAATACCAACTGGGATAAATTTCCGGCTTCATCTCCTGTAAAGACTTTCCCTGCCAATCGATTTGGGCTCTATGATATGGCTGGAAATGTTTGGGAGTGGTGCTCAGACTGGTTCAGGGAAGACTATTATGCAAAGGTCAGTGGACAAATATCCATCGATCCAAAAGGCCCTTCAGACAGCTATGACCCACAGGAGCCAACTGTTCAAAAAAGGGTTGTCAGAGGAGGTTCTTTTTTGTGCAATGCGTCCTATTGTAAAGGATACAGAGTGACATCCAGGATGAAGACTGCTACCGATACCGGATTGGAACATACCGGTTTCAGGTGTGTGGATTAGGCGATTTTCTCTTCTGCGGCATTGAAGTTGTTGATCCACATGTTGCCTGATGGACTTTCAAACTGAGCGATCTTGTTTTCATTCAACAGTCTGGTGAGAACATACCGCGATTCAACTTCATTTTCACCCCTTAAAAACGAGAACTCTTTGGAGGTCATCGACTGGAATTGCTCAAAAAGAAATGCTGCAGATGTATTGAATTTTGATTTTTTGATTCCTGGGAGCAATTGCGCCAATATCTCCTCAAAACTTTCATATGGCTGGTATCCATTGAGGGCCAATTGAATGCCTTCCCTGTTGGAGAAAAACAAGGTGGGCAACACCTTAACTTTCAGAAGATCTGCAAGAATCAAGTCTTCCCGGAACATCCCTTGCGCCTTGCCCTCAAGGTCCCTGATCAATCTCGCCGCATCCAATCCAACATCGTAGGCTGCTGCATACAAAAACTCTTTTTTGATGATGTTTTTCTTTTCAAGGAATACCATTTCCCTGATTCTTCTCAGGAACAGAACGGCTTTTCCGGTATCCTGAATTTGTGCTGCCTTGAAGGCAATGGAAGGTGGGTAAGAGGAAGGGAGTGGGTCTTCCAACCAAATGTTCTGGTTGATGGGCATTTCATAAAAACTACAGACCTCCTCCCAATGTGTCGCAACATCAGAAGGCTTTGTGATACCATAGCGGTTGAAATTGTCCCATGAAGGCAATAGGCCTCCCATCTTGTATTCAATGCTAACATGCTTGCCATACTCCAATTGCAGTTTTCTCAATTGGGGCTGGATGACCCAGCAGGTTGAGCATATCGGGTCGGTGAAATAAAGGATGCTGATGTCTTTCGGCTTCTTGCTGTTCTTGATAGCCCTTTCCTGGCGGGTAATCAGTGGGATGACCATTTCATCTTCATTTCTCGATGCTGGATTCAAGAAATCCTTTTTGATATCCCTGCCCAACTGAATTTGTTTTGCAATATGTTCTGCCCTTAACTTATGGTATTTTTGAAAAGCAGTTTCAATATCTTCTTTGCCCATCAGCAGCGATTGAAGTGTATGGGCATCAACCAGTGCATTCGTTGTACCAGCGCTGGTGAAGGGTAGTGCAAGGTGTGCAGCATCCCCAATCAAAACCACATTATTTTTGTGGAACGAGGGCAAGAGATCAAAATCCTTTGTATGCCAGATATACGTGGAAGTATAGTCTTCGGCTTCAAGGATTTCCTGAACAAGATCTGGAAAATCTTTCAACAATTCGGTGCAAAACATTTTCATGGCTGCTGGATTGTTTTCTTCTACATCCATGATGTTCGGATCGTATTGGATATACCAAACCACTTCTGATTCAGAGGAAGGAATCACACCGAAAGAAATACTTTTTTTATCGTGTTGGAATTTCGTAAACCGGTTGCCAAGCCGGGCACTGAGCTCCTTGTTTTGCATCAGTCCGACCACTTCCTTGACTTCAATAGGTGTAAAATTCGTTTCTCCAAAAATGGCGGACCGTACATGAGAGTTGCCTCCATCTGCTCCTATAAAAATATCTCCATATTCAATATCACCATTCCGAAAAACGGCAGCAATCACTTTTTCATTCTTATATAAAAAGTGAGAAAAAACCCTGCCATGGATGATCTTTTCAGAGGGTAGAAGCGTGTAAAGAAATTCAACGATATCTTTTCTTTTGATGCATTGCCAGGGATCAAGTTTTTGAAATTTAATTTCCTCGTCAGAAGGCTTACGCAGGCTGAATTGGTCTATGAATTTTCCCGGGATGGCTTTGGGGTTGAAACCGGAGGAAAGCTCTTTCAGTATCGAAACACCTTCGGCATGCATCAGAAATGCATTGCCTCCTACAGGGACATTGAGCGCCCTTTCATTGACAACAACATCTGCTCCCTTTTTATGAAGGAAGATGCCCATTGTCAGGCCCCCGATACCGCCACCGATGATTACAAATTTCATTTAGTTCAACGTATTTTTTATGCGCTCGAGTGCTTCTGTTAAAATGGATGCTGAGGTTGCAAAACTCAGCCGAATAAATCCGTCAGCGCCCTTTCCAAACCATTGTGGAAGACCCGGTACTACGGCAACTTTTGCATTATCAAGAAGCAGTTTGTGGATTTCACTGCTTGAGTGACCTGTTTTTTTGATGTCTGCAAATGCCACATAGCATCCTTCAGGAGATTGGCAGGATATGCCTTCGATGGAGTTCAATTCAGTTACACAGATGTCGCGCATTTTTTGAAGATGGTTTACAAACATGCCAAGCCATTCCTGGCACTCATCCAAGGCCGCTGTTGCTGCAATTTGTCCGGCTACATTGCAGCCATGCACAGTGAAAGCGTGCATCGAATGATTAAAAATTACAGAGAAGCAGTTATCATCAGGACAAAAAATGGCACCAACCCTCAATCCTGCAAGTCCGTATGATTTACTGAATCCGGTGATGGTGATGGTTCTTTTTCTGATTTCCTCATCCAGTGATGCGACTGAAGTAAATGCATGAGGTTTGAAAACAATATCGCTCCAGATTTCATCTGAAAGGATCATGAGATTGTGCTTCACTGCTATTGCTCCCAGCGATTGCAGCTCCTCTTTGGAGAATACTTTGCCAGTAGGGTTCAACGGATTGCAAAGGCAGATCATTTTGGTTTTGCTGCTGATATATGCTTCGAGGCTTGAAAAATCAACAGATTCCAAAGATTGAGGAGTCGGAAAGGCTACAGCGGTTGCGCCAACAGCTTCTACTGAATGCCTGAAAAGGAAATCAACTGGATCAAAAATGATGGCTTCATCACCAGGCTGTAAAAATGCTTTGCAAGTAAGGTAGATGCCAAAAGCTGCGCTGTCGACAGGAAGTATGTTGGCCTCGTTGTAGGCCACATTACGGGTTTTCAAATAGTGATCAGATAAGCTCGTTCTGAATGTAAGCAGGCCTTCAGCGGGTCCGTAAGAAAAATATCCATCCTTCGCATATTTGGCAACAGCTTCTCTGATGGGTTCGGCACAGGGAAAATCAGGATCCGCTGCAGTGAGGGGGATGGTTCCATTGGGAACGGATGCCCATCGCAGGTTAAATGCTCTCTTGGAAAGAATTTCTAGGTCAACGGATTCGTGGCTGAACATGGCTTTCGGAAAGGTTAAGGCTTTGAAGGTATTGTCAAAGGACAAGCCTATAAACCAATGCCATGAAAATGTTGGAAAATTAGGTGTTAATACCTACGCAAAGACCTGTCTAAAACGTACAACTACTAACATAAGTCTTATATCGGAATCTTGTTTTTGGACAATTGAAGTGGCGCAAGCGTTTGATTAGAGAAGATTTGTCTATTATTTGCTTTTTGACAATTCATTCAACAATTGCCACTGAAAGTTGATGGTTTCCTTGAGAAAAAGGATTTCTGCATGTTGTTGATCGAGTAATTTTTGTGCTACACCCGGATGACCGTTTCCATTGGCCTGTGAAACAGGATCTTCATTTGGAGTGCTATTATCATCTAGGTTTATTTCTTCCGGATTGGCCCCAAGTATTGTAGTAATCTCTTGCAATGTGTACGTATTGATATTGCCTGTTCGTTCAAAATACGATACCAGGGACCTTGTTTTCCCCAATGCATTGGCAAGTTCTTCCTGGGTCATTCCTTTGAACGCCCTGAGTCGTTTTATTTTTTGGCCCAAATGATTGTTCTTGTTCTTCACAGTTGCAATTGACAAATAAATTGATTGTCAAAAAGAGAGTAAAATGTCAAAAAGACAATACCTTCAATAAACATTGATTTGCTGCCGGAATGATTTGATCGAAAATGTATGCAAAAAATGGACTCATGAAGAATTCAGACGAAAACAGTGGCGGATTTACCAGCAGGGATATAAAAACTGTTGTGCTTTTACTGCTCAAAGCAGAAGCACTGCTGAATAGCATGATGAAGTCACAAAAGGAACACCCTGATGTGGTTTTTACAATACAATTGAAAGAAACCATTCTGCAGATCAGAACCTTGCTCAATGTCATCATGAAGGATGAGTTGACATTTTTAGATGCTGAATTAAATGGCATTGAACATTACCGTTCATTTCTTGTACGCATGGAGGCAATCGCAGTTGAAGCCAAAAACCTTCTGCTGTTTGTTGAGTCTTTTCAATTTGTTTCATATTGGATTTTTGAATGCATTGACAAAATCAAAGAAATGTCTTCTCATTATCACGAGAAAAATGATTGACAATATGGTTTGGCATAGGTCCAGCAACGGTTGGTGACAAAAATAACCAAGTCGATTGGATTGAGAATGATGAAAACACCTTGCTGATTTGAAATATTTTCAGTATATTTTGATATAAAACATCAAAAATGAGCGCGAGGTTAAATGCACTGTTGAATGTTCTCGGTCTTACTATTGTACTGGCCGTTAATGCCCTGGCCAATATTTTGCCCATCAACGGTTATAACACAGGGCAGATTTCAGGATTTTACCCCAACTTTTTTGTGCCTGCAGGATTCACCTTTGGTATTTGGGGAATCATTTATTTTTTGCTGATAGGGTTTGTTTTTTGCAGTCTTTTTGCAGCTTTTGGAAAATTCAATGCGGCAGCCAAAACAGCCATAGATAAAGCCGGTCCTTATTTTCTGATAACTTGTTTGCTCAACGCAGGATGGATCGTCGCATGGCATTATTTGTACCTGGGTCTCTCCTTGGCCATCATGCTTGCTTTTCTGGCGTCATTGATTCTGCTTTTTCTTTCCATTCGCCCAATAAAAAATGAAATGCCTTTTTTTTATCGCTTGTGGGTTTACCACCCGTTTCTTGTTTACCTGGGATGGATTTCTGTTGCAACCATTGCCAATGCCACGGCCCTTTTCGTGGGTATTGGCTGGCAAGGCGAGCCCTTGTCTCCTCAGTACTGGAGCATCATCATGATCCTGATTGCCCTCTTACTGGGAGTTTTTATGGTCGGCAGGCTGAAGCAGCCGGCATTCGGATTTGTCTTGGCATGGGCTTTTTGGGGCATCTATGCAAAACAGGCTACCGAAGCCTGGGCAGTTGGCGTCACCGCGGGGGCGGCTGCTTGTTTTATCCTTTCATTGACCCTCACTATTTTGTTCAAATTTAAAAAAGCATCCAATTCTGCATAGTTGACAATATTTCAACTGCCATATACAATGCCAATCAGCCCCAGATTCTTTATTTTTGCGCCATGACGGTCAGTTCAACATGTAATGAAGTTTTTCAGCAGGCAGTAGCGGCATACCACCTGCACAACAATGTCGATGAGGTGATGAACAATCCGTTTCCCGAAGGAAGCATTGAAAATCTTCTATATGCAAAGAACCATGTAGATACAGTGCAATGGCATTTGGAGGACATTGTGAGAGATCCGCAGATTGATCCCCATGCTGGCATCGAACTCAAGCGCAGGATTGACAGGTCAAATCAGGTGAGAACTGATATGGTTGAGCAGATTGACGATTATTTTTTAAACCTGTTTGCCGGAATAAATCCAGTTCCTGGTGCGAAACTCAATACTGAAAGCCCTGCATGGGCCATCGACAGGCTCTCGATTCTCATCCTCAAGATTTATCACATGCAGGAAGAAGCAATAAGGGCAGACGCAACGCCAGAACACAGGGCAAAATGTGCAGCCAAATTGCATGTGCTTCTGGAGCAGCAAACAGATCTTTCAAACGCAATAGACGAACTGTTGACAGAAATCCGCGAAGGTAAAAAGATCATGAAAGTCTACCGGCAAATGAAAATGTACAATGACCCCTCCCTGAATCCTGTCTTGTACAACCTTGAAAAAAAATGAGCAGTTCCCCAATCAGGCAAAAGATTTTGGTCATGCGGTTTTCTGCATTGGGTGATGTGGCTTTGACCATTCCTGTGTTGAAGGCTTTTCTCTCCACTAACAAGGATGTATCAGTTGTTATGGCCAGTGAAAAGCAGTTGGCAGGACTGTTTGAAGGGATTGAGCGGCTGGAGTTTGAGGGCTTTGATCTGAAAGCAGAATACAAAGGATTCCTTGGCATATTCAGGATTTTCAATACCCTCAGGAAAAAGCATGATTTTTCACTGGTCGCGGATCTTCATGGTGTTATACGCACCCATGTTTTGAGGTTTCTTTTCGAGGCCAGCAGAGGCAAGACGGAGGTGATCAACAAAGGAAGAATTGAAAAATATGCCCTGGTCAGGAAGGAAAGTAAAATATTCAGGCCATTGCCCCATGCTACCGAACGGTATGCTGACGTGTTCAGGCGGTTGGGTTTTACAGTCCATCTTCCCCAGGCTGATGATATTTTGCATGGTTCGGATGCTAAAGATAAAGTTGTGAAAATTGGTTTTGCACCTTTCGCTAAGCATGCTACCAAAATGTATCCCCTTGATCAGTTCAAGGAATTGGTCCAATATTTTGATAAAGCCCCCTACGAACTGTATTTTTTTGGTGGAAAAGGGGCTGAGCGACTCCTGCTCGCTGATTGGGAGAAGAAATTTTCGTGTGCTGTTCCATTCCCAGCCATCCACTCAATGTCAGATGAACTCAAGTTGATGGAACAGATGGCGGTGATGGTTACGATGGATTCGGCAAACATGCACCTGGCCTCCCTGGTCAATGTCCCAGTGGTTTCTTTGTGGGGTCCGACACACCCTTATGCAGGTTTTTATGGCCACCGCCAGGATCCTTTGAATGCAGTACAAGTACACCTGCCTTGCAGGCCATGTTCCGTCTTCGGAAACACCGTTTGTTGGCGCGGAGACCACGCCTGTATGCAGCAGATTAAAACTGCCATGGTGATCGAAAAGGTCGAAAAAATTATCAAAGGGTAAAAAGATGGTACAGAAAACTTGTTCCTGGAGTATTGTTCAGCTCCAGTTGAAATACTTGGTATTTCATCCATCCATCACACATGGAACTCGTTGCGAAAATCATAGCGAAGAAGTGATTGTATTTTCCGTATTTCGCCACATTAAACCACAACTTCTCGTAAATTTGCTTGTTAATTGAACATTATGATCAAAACAGGAAATATCACCGTAAGCATTTATACAGAAATGACACCCAATCCGGAGACGATGAAGTTTGTGGCCAACAAACTCCTCTATCCTGGCAAGAGTGTTGATTTTCAAGACATTGAAAAGGCAAAGCCTTCCCCCTTGGCCCTTGAGCTCTTCAGTTTCCCCTTCGTAAAAGGCGTATTCATCGCCAGTAATTTTGTCACCCTGACAAAGACCACAGAAACAGACTGGGACGATGTGAAACCTTCTATCCGTCAATTTCTCAAGGATTACCTTGAAGACGGAAAAGTGATTGTCAATGAAGACGAGCTACCTGCCACACAGGCAACGGACGGCAATATTGTGCTATCAGAAGATGGGGATGTTGTAAAACGCATCAAGGAATTGCTCGAAAACTATGTGAAACCCGCAGTAGAAATGGACGGCGGCGCCATCCAGTTCAAGAAATTCGAAGATGGTATCGTAACCCTCATGCTCCAGGGTTCTTGTAGTGGTTGCCCCTCTTCCATGATCACACTGAAATCCGGCATCGAAGGAATGATGAAACGCATGATTCCTGAAGTGGTGGAAGTGGTGGCAGAAGCAGAGTAAATGGATTTCCTGGAACTAACCGCCATCTTCTCAGGTATCATTTCCGTTTGGTTTTCAAGAAAAGAAAGCATTTGGGTTTATCCAACTGGTCTGGTTGGCACCATCCTCTATGTTTACCTCAGTTTCAAAGGCGATCTTTTTGGTGAGGCATCCGTTAACCTCTACTACACCATCATGAGTGTGTATGGGTGGTACAATTGGTTGAGGCGCAACAATCATGAGCAGCTTGTTGTGCAAATTCAATTCGCCACAGGAAGGGAGTGGAAGCATCATCTGGTTTTCTTTGTTTCTATATATTTGGCAATCTTCTTTTCCCTTTCTTATATCCAAAAAGCATTTGCACCAGGCGCTATTCCCTGGGCCGATGCACTGGCATCAGCGTCAGCTTTTACGGGCATGTGGCTCATGACAAAGAAAAAAGTGGAGAGCTGGATCTGGTGGATCATCACCAATGCCTGTTCCATCCCCTTGTATTATTCAAAAGGCTATACCTTCACTGCTGTTTATTATGCCATCCTGCTGGTGCTGGCCATCATGGGGTTGCAGGAATGGAGAAAAAAAGCAAATGAACATTCAAGATCCTAAGCAGGTTATCAAAATTGTAGCCATCGGCCCTGAATCAACAGGGAAGAGCACACTTTGTGCTTCATTTGCAACTCATTTTTCAACCATTTGGTGCAGGGAATATGCCAGGGAATACCTGTTGGAGCATGGTACTGATTATACGTATGAAGACCTGCTCACCATCGCCAAAGGTCAGTTGAAGCTAGAAGATCAAGCCACGGAAGAAGCCATTGCATTGCACAAACAAGCCGGAGCTCCAGGCCTACCGATCCTGTTCATCGACACGGATATGCAGGTGATGAAAGTATGGTGTGAATTTGTATTTGGCAATTGTCACCCCTTCATCCTCAACAAGATTGTGGAAAGAAAATATGATGGCTATCTGCTCTGTAAGCCAGACCTGCCCTGGGTCAAGGATGAGTTGAGGGAGTACCCTGATCTTGAAACCCGCGACAAACTATACAATAATTACAAAGATATCCTGATCAATCAGACCCTTCCCTGGCATGAAGTTACCGGTCAGGATCCTGCCAGAATGCAGTCTGCC
>JAJTFY010000051.1 GCA_021299175.1 Chitinophagaceae bacterium | reverse complement strand
TGACTATGATGTGATGGAGAGGGGAAGTACATTATCTATGGGACAAAGGCAGTTGCTTTCATTTATCAGGGCTTTGCTCTTCAACCCGGCCATCCTGATCCTGGATGAGGCAACCTCTTCAGTTGATACCCATACCGAGCAATTGATCCAGCAAGCCATTTCCGTCCTGACCAGGGGCAGAACCTCCATTATCGTGGCCCTTCGGTTATCAACCATCCGTCAGGCCTCCCAGATTTTGGTCATGGACCAGGGGGAAAGGGTGGAAATGGGAAAACATGAAGAACTTCTTGCCCTGAAAGGAAAATATGCACAAATGATCTCATTGCAGCAACAGAAAAATGGGGAATAGATTTTTTAGATTTTCGGGCAATTTTAACCCGCTCCGTGCTATCTTTGCGCAAAATTTCAAGGCGTATATGCGTGTACATAGGCTAAAATCTTTGCTGGTAGCGACTCTGGGCCTTTTTTTGGCACTGGTTTCTACTTCCGTAAAGGCGAATGAGGAACCGGCAGGCGAGAGGCTTGACCCCGCTAAAGTCATCATGGAGCATATCCAGGACTCCCATGAGTTCCATTTTTTCACGGTCAAGAAGGCTGATGGAGAAGAATTTCACGCTACAATACCCCTGCCCATCATTCTTTGGAGCAAAGAAAAAGGGCTGATTGCTTTTTCCTCCTCCAAATTTCACCATGGTCATGCCTCTCATGATGGTTTTAAGATGGAGCACGATAAAATCCATGCGGTGAAAATGGAAAACGGCGTTGAGGTATTGGATGAATCAGTGCATGTTTATGACATCTCGCTGACAAAAAATGTTGTCCAGATGTTTCTTTCTCTGATCATTCTGGTGGTACTGATGATCAGCGTGGCCAACAAATACAAGAAAGGCCAGGGCATTACCTCTGCACCCAAGGGCTGGCAGAATGCCATAGAGCCAGTCATTACTTTTGTCAGGGATGAAGTGGCCAAGCCCAACCTTGGAAAAAAGTACATGAAGTACCTGCCTTACCTGTTGACCGTCTTCTTCTTCATCCTGATCAACAATATTTTTGGTTTGATTCCAGGTTCTGCCAATGTAACGGGGAATATCGCTTTCACCGTGGTATTGGGTGTCATTTCATTTTTTGTTATCCTGTTCAGCACCAACAAGCATTTCTGGGGACATATCTTCTGGTTTCCCGGAGTCCCAACACCGGTGAGAATTTTCATCATGTTGCCGGTTGAACTCCTGGGTGTATTTACAAAACCTTTCGCGCTGATTGTCCGTCTGTTTGCCAACATGGTGGCAGGGCATATCATCATCTTGAGCTTTATCACGTTGATTTTCATATTTGGATCGATGAGTGCTGTTGCAGGCTGGGGATTTTCTCCACTCAGCATCGCATTTGCTGTATTCATTTATATGATTGAAATAATGGTTGCCTTTATCCAAGCGTTCATCTTCACCAACTTGACTGCGGTTTTCATTGGTCAAGCTTTTGAAGGTGGCCATGAAGAGGGGCATCACTAAATCTTTTTTTTAATTATAAAACCAAGTATCATGAGTCTGATGAACATTCTGCTCGACGTTAGCGTTTCCCACCTCGGTGGTGCAATTGGCGCAGGTCTTGCTGCAATTGGTGCCGGTATCGGTATCGGACAGATCGGTAAGGGTGCAGTTGAATCAATTGCACGTCAACCCGAAGCTGCCAACGACATTCGTGCGAACATGATCCTGACTGCCGCTTTCGTTGAGGGTGTTGCCCTTTTCGCGGTAATCGCAGGTCTGCTGGCTGTATTGAAAGCCTAGTCGTTTCGCCAAAAAACACTGCATCCAATGCACAGGGCGGAGGATGCAGTACTTTTAACATTGTTATTCAAAATATAGAACATGGATCTTTTATTACCTGGTATTGGTCTTTTGGTTTGGACCCTGTTGGCCTTCCTGATTGTATTTTTTACACTCAAGAAGTTTGCCTGGGGTATCATCATCAAGTCTCTGTCTGAGCGTGAGCAAGGCATTACCGATGCATTGGATACTGCCAAAAAGGTAAAGGCAGAAATGGCCCAGTTGAAAAATGAAAATGAGGCCTTGATGGCGCAAGCCCGCGAAGAACGCGCCCAATTGATCAAGGAAGCCAAAGAAACAAAGGACAAGATGATCAATGAGGCCAAAGAGCAGGCCAAGGCTGAAGCTGCCAAGATTGTAACCGATGCACAAGCAGCGATCCAGGCCCAGAAAATGGCGGCCCTTACGGATGTCAAGAACCAGATTGGAAACATGGTGATTGAAATTTCTGAAAAAGTAATCCGCAAGCAACTCGATAACAAGGCCGAGCAGGAAAAATATATTCAGCAAATGGCTGGTGAACTTCATCAGTTCGGAAACCAATAAACATGCGTCAAACAAAAGTTGCACAGCGTTATTCCAAAGCCCTGTTCGATCTTGCCCTTGAAACAGGAAAGATTGAAGAGGTGAAGCATGACCTTGATTTGATCAAGGGGTTGGGGCATAAGGATCTCAGCATCTTGCTTGTTTCTCCTGTTGTTTCAGGAGACAAGAAAACGGCGATTTTTGATGCCATTTTCTCCAAGCATGTTCAGCCACTTACTGCATCATTCTTCAAGTTGGTTTTTACCAAAGGCAGGTCTGTTGCCATCAATGAAATCATTGAAGCCTATGCAAACAAATACAGGGAGCACAAGGGCATCAAGGTTGTTGAATTGACTACTGCAGTAGAAGCTACTGATGCAGTCCGTGCGGCAGTTGCCGAGCAATTGAAGGGCAACAAAATGCTGGCGGGAAAGACCATCCAGCTGAAGGAAAAAGTGGATGCTTCCATCATTGGCGGTTTGATTGTTCAGGTGGATGATAAATTATTTGATGCAAGCATCAGGCATGACCTTCAACACATCAAGCGTCAGTTCATCAAAAACATGTACGTAAGTCAGTTAGGATAATCAATAAACAGATTACAATTTAAATCAGCAGTTATGATAGACATTAAGCCCGATGAGATTTCAGCGATACTCCGCCAGCAGCTGAGCAACTTCAACACATCAGCAGAGCTGGAGGAAGTGGGCACAGTACTTCAGGTAGGTGACGGTATTGCCCGTATCTACGGTTTGAACAATGTAAAATCAGGTGAACTTGTTGAGTTTGAAAATGGCGTGAAGGCCATTGCACTCAACCTTGAAGAAGATAACGTGGGTGTGGTATTGATGGGTGATGGCGCCGGAATCAAGGAAGGTTCTAAAGTAAAGCGCACAGGAATGATTGCCTCTATCAAGGCTGGTATGGGTCTTGTGGGCCGTGTGATCAATACCCTGGGAGAACCCATAGGCCATTGGAGCGCAAGGCACCAGGTGTTATCTTCCGTGAGCCAGTAAAAGAGCCACTTCAAACGGGTTTGAAGGCGATTGATGCAATGATTCCGATCGGAAGGGGACAGCGTGAGTTGATCATCGGAGACCGCCAAACTGGTAAGACTGCCATCGCAATCGATACCATCATCAACCAAAAAGAATTTTACAAAGCAGGCAAGCCTGTTTATTGTATCTATGTAGCGATCGGGCAAAAAGCATCCACCATTGCGGGTGTGATGAAAACATTGGAAGACAATGGTGCAATGGAATATACCATCATCGTTGCAGCTTCTGCCGCTGATCCTGCTCCACTCCAGTTCTATGCACCATTCTCTGGCGCTGCCATTGGTGAGTTCCTCCGTGATACGGGAAATGCTGCGCTGATTGTTTATGATGACCTTTCTAAGCAGGCTGTTGCCTACCGTGAAGTATCATTGTTGCTGCGCCGCCCTCCAGGACGTGAGGCATACCCTGGTGATGTATTCTATCTCCACAGCCGTTTGCTCGAGCGTGCTGCGAAAGTTATCGCGAAGGATGAGGTGGCTGCAAAGATGAATGACCTCCCTGACTCCATCAAGCATTTGGTGAAAGGTGGTGGTTCTTTGACCGCTTTGCCGATCATTGAAACACAGGCGGGAGACGTATCAGCCTATATCCCTACCAACGTAATTTCCATTACGGATGGTCAGATATTCCTTGAATCCAACCTGTTCAACGCAGGTATTCGTCCTGCGATCAACGTAGGTATCTCTGTAAGCCGTGTGGGTGGTAATGCCCAGATCAAGTCCATGAAAAAGGTATCTGGTACCTTGAAACTAGACCAGGCCCTTTACCGTGAACTTGAGGCCTTCTCTAAATTTGGTGGAGACCTTGATGCTGCAACCAAGTCTGTAATCGACAAGGGTGCTCGCAACGTTGAGATCCTGAAGCAAGGTCAATACCAGCCAGCATCCGTTGAAAAGCAGGTTGCCATCATCTACTTGGGTACACAAGGTTTGTTGAAAGATGTTGCCGTAAGGTCTGTAAAAGACTTCGAAGAACATTTCCTCCTTGAAATGGAAAACAAGCTGCCCCATGTACTTGCAGAATTCAAGAAGGGCAACCTTCCTGAAGATGGAATCAAGGAAATGGTTGAGCTTGCAAAAGGCATCATGCCCCAGTACAAATAATGTTATCGATTTCAACATGCTAACAATACAAGGTCCGGAAGTTTGCTTTCGGACCTTTTTTATTTGACAATCATCCAACCATTGTCTTTTGATCTTGTTGTATTAACAAGTACTTCAACCCCTTCAACTTCTTCAACCCCTTCAACTTCCCTCAACCCTCAACCCTCAACCCTCAACCCTCAACCCTCAACCCTCATCCCTTTACCCTTACCCCTCATCCCTCAAAACCATGCTCCTCGAAATCTCCCATCTTACCAAATCATTCGGCAGCTTTACCGCTGTTGATGATCTTTCTTTCTCGGTGAAGGAAGGAGAGGTATATGGTTTTCTTGGGCAAAATGGTGCAGGGAAGTCGACAACCATTCGCATGATCCTTTCCTTGATCCGGCCAACAAAAGGAAGCATCAACATCTTTGGCATGTCCATCGAAAAAGAGCGGGAGAAGATTTTGCAACAGGTGGGGGCGGTAGTGGAAAAGCCTGATCTTTATCGCTACATGACGGGATACGAAAACCTTAATGTATTTGCAAGGCTCAGCAACAAATCCATCAGCAAGGCGGAAGTGATGAAATGCCTGGAATTGGTTGGTTTGGACAAGAGGGCCAAAGATCCTGTCAGGGTCTATTCTCAGGGGATGAAGCAAAGGCTGGGCATAGCGGTTGCGTTGGTGCACAATCCATCACTCATCATCCTGGATGAGCCCACCAATGGTTTGGATCCCCAGGGTATTGCTGACATCAGGAACCTGATCCTCATGCTCAGCAAAGAACAGGGCAAAACACTCTTGGTCTCATCCCATCTTTTATCAGAAATGGAACAAGTGGCCGATAGCATGGTCATCATCAACAAAGGGAAAAAACTGGTGGAGGGAAGGGTAAACAAATTGTTGAATCCAGACAAGGTGCAGTTGGAAATCATCACCGACAAAAATGCAATGGTCAAATCTTTGTTGGGGAATTCCCGGTGGTCTGAAGGTTTGAGAAATGCACCAGATCAAAAGGTTTTGGTTGATACAACAGCCGATGCTGTTCCCTTGCTGGCCAAATACCTGGTTGAGCACAATATTGGCATCTCAAGCCTGCGGTCCATGAATTCATTGGAAGCATATTTTCTCTCTTTAACATCCGGCAATGAGGTTGAGTAGTATCGTATATATTGAGTTGTACAAGATATTCCGCAAGCCACGGACCTATATCGCTTTTGGTGCGATTGCTGCTATTGTGGGCTTGATTCAGTTGGGATTCTATGCAGATGGCGAGAGTTACATGAAGTTTGGCATGCAGTCCCTTTCTGATTCCTTTGATGTGAATGGCAACATCATGAATGGATATTTGATGGCCTTCATCATCTTGCAAACCTTGCTGGTGCATGTGCCATTGTTGATCGCATTGGTTGCCGGAGACATGATCTCTGGTGAGGCAAACCAAGGTACGTTGAGGCTGTTGCTGACGAAGCCTGTGAGCCGGGCTTATCTGATCACTGGAAAATTCATCGCATCATCGATCTATACCATTGTATTGTTGCTTTGGATGGCGGTATGGGCCCTTGGCATTTCCATCATGATCTTTGGCGCCGATGACATGTTGATTCTGAAAAGTGACATGGTTACCCAGGTACTTTCTTCAGATGTGACGTGGCGTTATGTTGCTGCCTTTGGTTTTGCTGCACTCGCCATGTTGACCGTTTCTGCACTCAGTTTTTTCTTGAGCCTTTTTGCCGAAAACTCGATTGGGCCGATCATGGCCACCATGAGCATCATCATTGTATTTACCATCCTCAATACCCTGGATTTGCCCATTTTTAATATGGTCAAGCCTTATTTGTTTACCAGTCACATGCTTGGATGGAAGGGCTTTTTTGATGTGACAGTCAATGAGAGCAACGAACAAATCATTGGATCCATTGAGAATCTTCCTGCAGTATTGTTATCAGCAGGAGTATTGTTTTTGCATATCATTGGATTTCTTTTTGCCTCTATCCTGGTTTTCAAGCGCAAGGATATCTTGTCCTGATTGATGGTCTCTGCTTCACCTTGATGAAGGGTAAAATAAATTGCTTATTTTCATTTGGTAAAACGCTCCACATGAAAAAAAGCATCTCCATTCTTTTCCTCTTGCTCTCTAGCTCAATCGCGATGGCCGTTGTTCGCCTTCCGGCAATCATTGGTTCACACATGGTATTGCAACAAAAGTCTGCTGTGCAACTTTGGGGATGGTCAGCCCCTGCAGAAAAAATCACCATACAACCCAGCTGGGACACTGCAAGCTATACCGTTGTGGCAGGAAGGGGTGCAAGATGGACTGCACTGATCAAGACACCTGCAGCCGGTGGTCCATATACCATCAAGATCAAGGGCAGCAATGAATTGTTGCTGGAGGATGTGATGATTGGTGAGGTATGGGTCTGTGGTGGACAGAGCAACATGGAATGGTCTGCTGATCAGGGTTTGAAACAGGCCAAAGAAGAATCGCCCAATGCGACAAATGGCAAGATCCGTTTTTTCTATGTGCCCAAGTCCACTTCTGCTACTCCGCAGGATGATGTGCATGCAAGATGGGTCGTTTGCAATCCACAAGACATGCTGCATTTCAGTACCATTGGATATTTCTTTGGCAAGCAGATCAATGCCAGCACGGGTTTCCCCGTAGGATTGATCAACAGCAATTGGGGTGGAACGCCTGCAGAAGTATGGACCCCAGAAGAGATCATCACCCGTGACCCAGACCTGTTGCATGCTGCCGAAAAATTGACTCCCACTGCCTGGTGGCCGCATATCAGGGGAGAAGCCTACAATGCCATGATCTATCCCCTGACGCAGTTTTCTATTGCCGGTGCCATCTGGTATCAGGGGGAAAGCAATGTAACTACACATTTCATGTACAGGCGCCTCTTCACCAGCATGATAGACAGCTGGAGAAAGGGTTGGGGCAAAACCTTTCCGTTTTATTTTGTACAGATCGCACCATATACCTATGGCGATACCCATATCAATGGTGCTTTTCTTCGTGAAGCACAAACACAATCTGCAGCACATCCCAAAACAGGGATGGTGGTGATCAGTGATTTGGTAGATGATGTGAAAAACATTCATCCCAACCTTAAAAAAGAAGTTGCTGTCAGGCTTTCCAACTATGCACTTGCTGAAACCTATGGGGTCAAGGGTTTGAACTACAAGAGCCCAACCTATGCTACACATGCTGTTGAAAAAGAAAGCATCAGGATTCAGTTCAAGGATGTACCCACAACGCTGATGAGCAAAGGAGGAGAATTGACCGACTTTTTCATTGCAGGAGCAGATGGTGTCTTTGTTCCGGCCAAGGCCAAGATTGAAGAAAAAACCGTTCTGGTATCTGCCAAAACGGTTAAAGATCCTGTGCATGTAAGGTTTGGATTCACCAATACCGCCATGCCCAATTTGTTCTCAGCAGAAGGGTTACCGGTAAATTTATTTAGAACGGATAAATAAAAAGAAAGGAGGGTTAACCCCTCCTTTCTTTTTATCATTGAACTTGATTACTTGATCAATAAAACCTGGTTACTCCTGGAACGGCAATCTTGTATTTGCCATCCGCATCAGGAAGTGATTTTGGCAGGGTATCCCAAGTGTATGCAGATGGTTGAAGGTTCAATCCACAGTTCAGGGCTTTGTCCCACTCAACAACCTGTCCACTGTAGGTAGCCATTCTTCCGAGGATGGAGGTCATTGTGCTTTTCGCACCATTCTCCGCGTCAGCGAACTTGTATTCTCCTTTGGCAATGGCTGCAAAAAGTTCAACATGCTCGTTTTTGTAACCGTTGTTTTCTGTTTTCTTGTCGAACTGGTACATTACATTGCCCTGGTGGTCCCTGCTGTTGGCAGCGCCACAGTATATTTTTCCTTTTGTTCCAATCAGCAGTTCATCCACTTTTGCTGAAGTCTTAGGGATATGACGACACTGGCTGTTCAAAATAGAACCATCGGCATAGGTAAACTCCACAAAGTGATGATCAAAGATCTCACCATGGTCTTTTCCTTTCCTGACTTCTCTTCCACCCATTCCCTGTGCTTTTACTGGATAGCTTCCTTTGAACCAGTTGATCACATCAAGGTTGTGGATATGCTGCTCAGTGATATGATCACCACAAAGCCAGTTGAAATAATACCAGTTGCGCATCTGGTATTCCATTTCGGTTTGGCCAGCAGTTCTTGGTTTAACCCAAACACCATCATTGTTCCACCATGCCTGGGCTGAAGTGATGTCGCCAATCATGTCCTTGCGCTTGAACAATTCGCGGTAGGAGTTTTGATAGTGGCGCTGAAGACCTACCACTACGTTGAGTTTCTTTGTTTTTGCTTCTTCTGCAGCGACCAACACACGCTTGATGCCCTCAGGGTCAGTCGCTACTGGCTTTTCCATGAAGATGTGTTTTCCCTGCTTCACTGCCTCTTCAAAGTGAATGGGCCTGAAACCTGGAGGTGTTGTCAGGATCACTACATCAGCAAGGGCAATGGCATTTTTATAGGCATCAAATCCAACAAACTTTCTTTCTTCGGGAACATCAATCAATTTTTTGATGTCTCCTGAAATGCCGGATTCGGTAAGGTCTCCTGTGATGCTTTTGTAAGCGTCATCCAGCCTGTCGCGAAAGGCATCAGCCATGGCAACAAGTTTTACGTTCTGCTTGCTGAGCAAGGCTTGTACTGCAGCGCCAGTGCCACGTCCGCCGCAACCAATCAAGGCAACCTTGATGGCATCACTGGATCCGGAATAAAAATTTGCATTGGTAATCAGTGGTGCAGCAAGTACCCCACCTGAAATGATTCCGGTCTGCTTTACAAAGTCTCTGCGACTCTTGCCGGAAAATGGCATGTTGTTTTGCATCGTTGTTGTTTTAATATTTTATTTACCGAGATACAATTTATAAAATTTTTCGGCTTCTTCCGCAGTTGGTTGCTTAACTGGGCGAACTATTCTGAAGCCTGCAAACATTCCGTCTGTCAGCCACCACCTGCTTTTGGGGATTTGAGGGTCGCGCTGGTTCCAGAAAGGTTCAGAAAATTTACGCGTATATACCCTGAGATCGGCGGCGATGTCGAGATAAGAGCCACCCCTGATGCTTCTTGGATACCTTGCTGAGGGTGGATTGGTAGGGTCCACCTGTCCATCAGTGATCTGCTTCAAATAGTCTGGTGCATATTGATCCATGGTCCATTCTGCCACATTGCCCAGCATGTCGTACAATCCCCAGGCATTGGGTTTCTTGGTGCCCACCCGCTGGTATTTTTCTTTGCTGTTGGCCTTGAACCATGCATATTGCCCCAAAAGGGCAGGGTCATTTCCAAAAGGATAATTCGTCTTGCTGCCTGCCCTGCATGCATATTCCCATTCTGCTTCTGTGGGCAATCGATAGAAAACCCCTGTGTTATGGTACAACCACCTGCAGAACATCATGGCCGCATCCACACTCATGCTGTTGACGGGAAATCCACCCCCTTTTCCCATGTCCCAACTCAGGTCAATGTACTGTGCAGTAGGTCTTGTGACGGCATCAACTTTTGATCCTTGGGAAGTATTTTCATCTTTGAAAAAAACATCGAATTGGTCGTGGGTAATTTCGCATGCACCCATCCAAAATGCAGAGACCTTGACTGTTTTGGCAGGTTTTTCATTGGGCTTTGTCGAGCTGTTGCTTCCCATCAGGAATGTTCCTTCGGGGATGGAAACCAATTTGATTTTCAAATCCGACAGCGGCATCTTGATTTCTTCTGTTTTGGAAACATTGGTTTGGGCATAACCAGCGTTCGTTGATATCCATTGCACAAAGCACAGCGCTACAATAATTTTTTTCAATGCATTTGATTTGATGCAATTTTAAGTAAATTGTTCCTAGTTTTCATTTTTCAAACGATTAAATTTCTTTCCATATGCAACGCAGAGGATTTCTCAAAAGATCATCTATGGCAGGCGCCGCACTGATACCAGGATTGGCCGCTTTCTCAGCTACTCAACCTGCCGCATCAGCAGGCAAAACATTCAACCTCAATTATGGGTTTCATGATGGAATGTTTGCAGCGCACGCAGGAAAAGATTTCATTGAACAGATCAAATGGGCACATGATCAGGGTTTCAGGTCGATTGAAGACAATGGAATGATGAACCGTACACCTGAGATGCAGGCAAAGATTGGTGATACCCTGGCCAAACTGGGCATGCAAATGGGAGTATTTGTGATCACCACCGATGGCTGGCATTGGAAGATGAGCCTTGCCACAGGAAAGCAAGAGTTCAAGGACCTGATCATCCGCGATTGTCATACCGCTGTTGAAGTGGCCAAGCGTTGCAATGCCAAACACATGACGGTAGTGCCAGGTAATTTTGACCGAAGCCTGCCCATGGACATTCAAACCGCCAATGTCATTGAAGCGTTAAGGGGTGGTGCCGGAGTGCTTGAAAAACATGGATTGGTCATGGTGCTGGAGCCATTGAGTGATAATCCAGATTTGTTTTTGCGCTATTCCACCCAAACCTATATGATTTGTAAAGCGGTGAACAGCCCATCTTGCAAGATCCTTTTTGACATGTACCATATGCAGCGCAATGAAGGAAACATCATCGCCAACATCAACCGTACCTGGGAAGAGATTGGATATTTCCAGATTGGTGACAATCCTGGCAGGAAAGAACCAACCACCGGTGAGATGAACTACAAGAATATTTTCAAGCACATTTACAACAAAGGGTATCGCGGGGTGATGGGCATGGAACATGGCAATTCAAAACCCGGTACAGAAGGTGAATTGGCACTGATCAAAGCCTACAGGGAATCGGATTCCTTTCTTTAGATCGGGTGATGAACATTTAAGCAGGGCTGTTGTTTTAATTCCATGAAGAAGTTTTTGTTGCTGTTGATTGGTGTGTTAACTGTTGGATTGTCATTTTCACAATCTGCAGAAGAGATGGCTGCCAAGCTCAAGTCCAAGCTGTTGTCTGTAAAGGATTATGAGGCGAAAGGGATGCTTAAAACCGATGTAGCTTTTCTTAAATTACCCATTTCTGCGGTGCGTATTTTCTACAAGTTCCCCGATTTGTTCAGGATCAAAAAAGATGGGGGGATTTCAGTATTGCCAAAGGGTGGTATTCGCATCAACATGAATTCATTGATCACCGAAGGCAACTATACTTCACTTTCTGCAGGCCGTATCAATTGGAAGGGCTCTGATCTCGCTATCTTGAAGCTCATTCCTAATGGAGAATCTTCTGATATTGTATTGACAACCCTTTATGTTGATGACAAGGCCATGTTGATCAGAAGAGCCATCACGACGACCAAGGACAATGGTACTTATGAAATGGAAATGGAGTATGGCAAATATGCCAAGTGGGGTTTACCCGATAAAGCCATCATGATTTTCAATACAAAGGATTATAAGTTGCCCAAAGGAATCACTTTCGAATATGATGCAAGTATTTCCCAGAAATCAAAAGAGAAGAAGCCATTGAGCAAGCAGGGAAGGATTGAAATTTCCTATGCTTCTTATGAGATCAACAAGGGGCTGGCAGCTGATATATTTGGAACCAAATAAAGCTATTCATCAATTTTTTCGTCCACCACGTTGGCAAGTACTTTTGAAGAAATCTTCCTGAGAGGATTCTTTTTCTGGTCTGCCAATTCCAACCTCGTATCAAAAATTTCAACTGCGGCAAATATGGCAGCCTTGAAAGAGGATGCATCTGCCATATTTTTCCCTGAAATATCAAAGGCTGTTCCATGGTCAGGGGATGTTCTGATCACCTGAAGACCAGCAGTAAAATTGGTTCCTTCTCCAATGGCCAGTGACTTGAAAGGAATCAGTCCCTGGTCATGGTACATGGCCAGCACTGCATCAAATTTTTCATGACTTCCCCTGGCAAAAAAAGCATCTGCACTATACGGTCCCATGACGATACAATCATTTTTCTTGGCCTCCAGGACGGCTGGGCGAATGATTTCTTTCTCCTCTCTTCCAACCAATCCTTCGTCGCCAGCATGGGGGTTAAGGCCCAGTACAGCAATCTTTGGCCTGTCGATGCCAAAGTCTTTTTTGAGACTGGATTTGAGGAGGTTGATTTTTTTGATGATCTGCTCCTTGGAAATGTTTTTGGCAACATCACCGATCGCGACATGTTCGGTCAGCAAGGCGACCCGCATGTTCTCTGCAATCATCAACATCAATACTTCATCTGCTTTGAATACTTCTTTGAGGTATGGAGTATGCCCGGTGAAATTGAACTCACTGCTTTGCATGGCATATTTGTGCAAGGGGGCTGTGACCAGGGCGTCGATCGTATTTTCTTTCAGTGCCTTCACTGCAGCCTGCAATGATTTTACACCGTAAAGCCCCCCGGTATCAGTCATTTGGCCGGGTTGTATTTCCACATCCTCTTCCCAGACCGTGAAAACATTCAGCTGTTTAGGGTTGGCTTTTGCAATCTCTTTGATGTTGTTGTAACTGATGTTCAGTTCCGGCATCAGTTTTCTGTAGAAGTTGAGCACCTTGTTGTTGCCAAAAACCACCGGGGTACAGAAATCAAGGATGCGTCCGTCGGAAAAGGTATGGAGAATCAGCTCGATTCCTATCCCATTCAGGTCTCCTATTGAAATTCCAATTACCGGTCTTTTTTGAGCACTCATCTCTTCTGCTTTCTTTTGAGCTGTAAAGGTACAAGGAAAACGGGGATCTTTGTCTTA
Organism: Chitinophagaceae bacterium; assembly: GCA_021299175.1. GTDB lineage: Bacteria > Bacteroidota > Bacteroidia > Chitinophagales > Chitinophagaceae > Pollutibacter. Next base: position 2,198 of record JAJTFY010000051.1, on the reverse strand, counting down.
ATTTTGGCGCAATGTACACCCTCAAGAAATCGCTTGGTCAACACTTTTTGAAAGATGAAACGGTCTGTATCCGCATCATAGAGGCCCTCAATGGCCACTCATACAACCAGTTGCTGGAGGTGGGCCCAGGGGGCGGTGCACTGACCAAGTACCTGAAAGGACTCGAGGGCGTAGACCTCAAGCTGGTGGAGATTGATGCAGAGAAGGTGGCCTTTCTACTGAAAGCCTATCCTCATGTACGGGGAAAGATCATTGAAGCGGATATACTTGACATTGATGCCCCCTTCAGCGGCCGTTTTACCCTGATTGGAAACTTCCCTTATAACATTTCCACACAGATTGTTTTCAAGGTGATTGAATGGCGAGAGCAGGTGGAGACCATGATCGGAATGTTTCAAAAGGAAGTGGCCGTCAGGATCTGTTCAGGTCCTGGATCAAAAGAGTACGGCATCCTGAGTGTTATTTCACAGGCTTATTATAAAACGACCTACTTGTTTGATGTGGATGAAAACTGTTTCAATCCACCGCCCAAAGTGAAAAGTGGTGTCATCATGTTCGAGGATGCAGGAAACCCTTATAGAATCACCAACCACAAGAAATTCATGCTCCTGGTAAAGCTGGCATTTGGTCAAAGAAGAAAGCAGTTGAGGAATCCATTGAAACCCTATTTTAAAAAGGAAGACCTGTTGGATCCCATATTTACAAAACGTGCAGAACAGTTGTCTGTACTGGATTTTGTCGAACTCCTAAACAAAATGAATTGATGCCCAAAGCAATGATCACTGCCCCTGCCCATCCCTGTCTCAAAGAAGGGCTGGAGCAAAGGGGATACCAGGTGGATACCTTGGAGAAAATCAGCTACGAGGAATTGAAAGAACTGATTCCCGGCTATGAGGGGCTGATTGTAGCCAGCAGGATCCATATAGACAAAGCGATCCTGGCAGAGGCCCAATCCCTGAAATGGATTGGCAGGCTGGGCAGTGGTATGGAGATCATCGATGTTGATCAGGCAACTGCCCAGCAGATTGTTTGCATGAGCAGCCCGGATGGCAACTGTGCATCCGTTGGTGAACATTGTCTTGGCATGCTGCTTTCGCTGATGCACAACATCAGCAGTTCAAGGGATGAAGTGAGAGAAGGAAAATGGCTGCGAGAGGCCAACAGAGGATTTGAGCTGACAGGGAAGACTGTTGGTATCATAGGTTTGGGGCATACTGGATCATCCTTTGCCCATTTGCTTTCGCCTTTTGGTGTAAGGGTCCTTGCCCATGACAAATACAAGACGGGCTTCAGTGCAGGCCACATCATTGAATCTACCGTTGATGCCATCAGGGAATCCGCTGATGTGATCAGCTTTCACCTGCCCTTAAATGAGGAAACGCAGCATTATGCAAATGAACAGTTTTTCTCTTCCCTCAAGAAAAGGCCTTATTTTCTCAACGCCAGCAGGGGTGGAGTGGTTGATACAGCTGCTCTGGTGCATGCATTAGACAAAGGCCTGGTTGCCGGAGCTGGATTGGATGTGCTTGAAAATGAGGATCTTGCAAGTTATTCAGCCCAGGAATCTGACATGTTGCAGCAGCTGCTGGGGCGTAGGAACGTGATTGTTACCCCACATATTGCAGGCTCCAGTAAAGAGTCGCTGGCCAGGTTGGCCCAAAGCCTGCTCAAAAAGCTGGATTTGTTGCCCAGGGCCTGATTTCCAAAAATTATTTACCTTTGCATCACAGCAACGCTTCAGCATCAACTGAGGCGTTGCTCATTTTTTTTCAAACCGACCAACTGAAAGATGTCCATATGAGCATAATGTATGTAACCAAAGAGACCTTAGAGCAAATGAGGGTAGAACTGCAACACCTAAAAAGTGTTGAACGCCCTGCGGCTTCGCGTGCCATTGCAGAGGCAAGAGAAAAAGGTGATCTCAAGGAAAATGCAGAGTACGACGCTGCAAAAGAAGCACAGGGTTTGCTTGAGGCCAAGATCAACCGCATGGAAACAGAATTGGCCAGTGCCCGCATCCTTGATGCGTCTACCATAGATACCAGCAAGGTATCTATCCTTACCAAAGTCACCATCACCAACAAGGCTACCAAAAAATCGGTTACGTATCAGATTGTGTCTGAAAAAGAAGCGGATTTGAAAATGCAGAAAATATCTGTCACCTCTCCGATTGGCAAAGGGCTGCTTGGGAAAAAAGT
>JAJTFY010000050.1 GCA_021299175.1 Chitinophagaceae bacterium | reverse complement strand
CAGGAAACGGTGCTGTCGTAACACTTCCTGAATATTTTAAACTGCTTAAATCAGGTAACGATACAATCGGTACCTGGGTTGCGGTGGCAGCTAAGGACGTGCCGGCTGAAACTGGCCTTCATGGGGTGAGTTTTGGCAGGGCTGAAGACGACAGAACTTCGCTCGTCTATACTACGCCGAAAGAGGATACCAGTTGTTGGAAAACACCTGGTCCTGCAGCAGGACCCTTCAAAGTGAAATTGGGAGATGGCAGCACGGTGACTTACTATTGGTATCGGTTTGCTGACCAGCCTGCATTGCTCAATGCCAGTCTCAGCAGCAAGGAGCGTGAGGAAATGCAGCGACGCGCTGAATTGCTGCACAGGTTTTGGACAAAAGAACGCGAATACCTTCCACCACCAATGTCTGGAAACCTTGCCTATCTGGATCCTGCCTTGATCGTCAAGCCTCCCAAAGGAATGGAGATAGGATATGTCCCGATTGTTACACAACAGGGGTTGGAAAAATAACCATGAATAAAATTTGTATACTGGTTGGCCTTGTAGTACTTATTTTTATTCGTACAGTCGGCTTGTCTCAATCGGCAGTAAGTGTCTTCACCACTGGGGGTCATACTGTTTATCATCTGCGTCCTGCCTTTTTTGGGCAAGGTAAAGACAGGGTGATCATCAGCGCCACCTATGATGGCAGTGTACTTTGTCATACGCCTGAAGGAAAGTTGCATTGGAAAACACAGACCGGGGGAAATTTTCCTTTTGATCTTTGTGTGGCGGATGTCAATGGAGATGGGAGGGATGAGGTCTTGGTGGCCTCTGGTGATGGCGTTCTTTATGCCATTGACTCCAATGGCAAACACCTTTGGTCGTTTAAAAAGGAATTCCCTTTGTATCAGGTTTGTGCTGCCAAACAACCTGATGGTAGTTCCATCATTCTGACAGGCGGTGTTGAACAAGTGCTTTATGCTTTGTCTCCAACCGGACAACTGCGCGGACAACTTTCAGTAGGCAGCTTTATTCGCCACTTGCGTGCTGGGGATATTCTGGGAGATGGTCGTGAATATGTTGCCATGGCCACGACCACTGGCGCATTGGCAGGCACACTGGGATTATCGCTATTGGACCCGGCACAGTTAAAATTTTTATGGACCCGAAACAATGTTGGGGAATATTTGCCCAATTCAGGACGTAGATTTTTCAGTATGGCCATGATGGACCTTGATCATGATGGCAAACAGGAAATCGCTCTCAGTGGTAGTTGGGGTGAGAAAGGAAAGATTTATGCTTACGATGGTGAAGGCAACCAGCGCTTTGCAACATCTGACCCACGCATTCCCGATGTCCCTTACAGGATGAATATATTGGTGCCAGTTCATTTGCCCCAGGATGAATATATCATTGGACAGTTCGGCAATATCCTGATTGTTTACAACTTGGATGGTTCATGCCGCGAAGTGGTGACTGGACAATTCTCTTATGCAAATGCCAGCTTCGATCCAATCACCCGAATTCTTTATTGTGGCAGCGAGGTTTCAGGTGGTGATGAAGTGGTGGCCATTCACCTAGACAAACCCGGTTGGCAGAAGGATTTTGCAGCAGCCAAGCCCGTGGGGAAATTGGCAAAAGTAATTGCTAACATGCAAACCCTCAAGTCTCAGGTTGCCAGTTTTAAAGCCCCTGCCTATCAGCCCGCTGCACGGAAAGTCGACATATTGCTCATGGATGAATATCATTATCGGACACCTGAAGCATTGCGTCGGGCTGAATACACCGGGCCTAACCTGCGGTACATATCACACCTAACATTGGGCCAGAAACCCGATTCAGGTGCACTTTGGTGCAGAGACCGCTCTGCATTTTCAAATTATGACCTGACAGCAGATGAATTGGTGGCGCAGGTAAAAAAATGGGAGTCCAGCGGCTTAGATTTCATCCTACAGGCCAGCCATACCACCGCGATGCACATGTCGCCCTCCACCTTTGAGCGTGTCCTCAAAGCAGCACCCAAACATTTGTGGGGTTTTGAACTCTCCGAGCCGGGAGAGCAACTCAACGCGCATGAGCGTGAGATTGTAGAAAAAATTATCGTGCCTTTGGCAGAACAGTGCAAGCTCAATGGCCAGAAAAAAATCCTTCTGCGCACAAAGAATATTTTTTGGAATGGCAATATTTACATGCCTTTCTGGCAAAATGTACTGATGGATCCCCGCTTCAAAGACATCATTGTCCCATGCCTGGAGGAAACCAATAGCCGAAGCCAGGACCTGAGCCTGTCAGGACGTTTAGGGCTTTGGCAGACCGGTGTTTTCGAGCGCTGGGCTTGCAGGGCAGAAACCGACAACGCCTGTTTTGGACGCATGTTTGAATGGTCTTCCCAGCAGTTGTTTTCACATCACCTGCGCAACATGGTATCCAGTGCTGCCCAAGGCTCGGATGTTTATTTCAATGGTATCCATCAGGGTCCATTTTCTGCATCTCTTGAAACCCAACTTTTCCCTTTTTATGATATGCTGGAAAAAGGGATTGTATTCATTCCCAAAAGGACTGAGCTGGCCAGCCTTTCTGGAGTAGCCATTGGCATGCGATCACCTCCAGCTGAGGCCTTTTTGAAACATGGAACCAATGGGGCCCGCGTCATCCATCCCATAGGGCAGCCCCCATTGGTATTTGATCACCTCGATTGGTACTGGGGCGGGGCTCCACTGATAGAACATGACTTTTCTCGATATGCTTTTGGCGTGAAACGACGCATGTTTAACTTCCTCCCAACAACTCCTTACGGAATGGTGACCATGGTCCCTGATGCGGCACTCCCCGGACTCAGCAGCCCCTATAAAAATAAAATTTCAACCGATGGGGCGTTTTTCTATGACAAAAAGGGCAAGGCATATGGACCTGTGGAATATCGCCCTGTTGTGGAAGCTGCATTGCGCGAAGCCTCCGCCAACCTGCCGGTGATCGTGAAAGGCGAAGCCAACTGGTCTGCAGCTTGGCTGGATGCCAAACATTTGCGCATCACACTCATCGATCCCGGATACGTTGATCCAGCAGACCGTGATGTTGAAATTGTATTGCAAAAAGAGGGGTGGACGCGTTGCAGAGATATCCTAAAGAATGAGGATATTCCCATTCGCCATCGCAGCATCCGCCTGCAAATTCCAATGGGCACATTGCGCATTGTTGATTTGATACAATAAACAACGCGGTCGTCTACTTCCCCAATTGGTAGATTGTATTTTGAATCTTTCCTGTTATGGGTTGTCCGTTCTTACCAGTGAGTTGATAATTAATTTCCATTACCCATGTTGGTTGTATACCAGGAATGGTGAGGAACAATTCTTTTCTGTCAGCACTCATTTCAACCTTGGTTACAGGAAGCGATTTGGTATTGAAATGATCTGATCCATATTTTCTGGATCGCTTCAAATCCCATGTTTGTACCTGAAAGGCAGAAACATTTTTTACATCCCGAAGGTTGAGTTCATGTGAGAACTTCAATCGAATGCCTTCCTGCTTAACATTGAGGCCTACAGGAATGGTTGATTTCTCTCCCATATACCTGATCCGGTAAAACCCACCCAGTTCGGGTTGGCTGGATCCCCATGCAGACAAGCCACAGGCATAGAGCTGGCCATCAGCAGGGTTGAATCTTCCGCGCATAACGCCGGTAGAAAAATTCGGAATCGGCAATTCAAAAAGCCCCCCCTGGATCTGGTTGCCAATTTTTTCATGAGGAACAATAAAAACTTTCCCATATCCGTATGAAAAACTCAGAAGACTCCCATTCAGTGGTCCCCATTTTTTACTATCTACCCAAAGCAATTCTGATGGCGATCGGTCAATATCTCTTTCAACCCATACCAATGGTTGTTCCATGCCCTTATCTGAACTATCTTTTGAGGGATTGTATCCAAACATGTTACCATAAAATTTATTTTCTGCTGTAACCCAGTTGATCCTGTTCATCGGGTTCCAGTGGCCCTCTTGGTCCGTTACAAGAAAAGATCCATCTGGGTTGATGCAGACTCCATTGGCGGCACGAAAACCATTTGCGATTATACTGGTTGTTTGCCCGTCTTTGCTCACTTTTATCAGGGTGCCGTGCTGAGGCACCAGCGCTCTTCTGGCATGCCTTGCACTTTTGGCGTAATAAAAATTGCCTTCCTTGTCTGTTTGCAGCCCCATGGCAAATTCATGGAAATGGTTGGTCACCTGATGGTCGCTGTTGAAGCTTTCATAAAAATCAATTTCATCATCACCATTGAGATCATGCAGTTTTACAAGCTGGTCTCTGCAGGTCACAAATATTTTTTTATCAATAACCTTTATACCCAAAGGTTGAAACAAGCCGGATGCAATTCTCTTCCATGATAAGTCACCTGAAGTTTTTAATACACCTTCTACCAACCATACATCGCCATCTGTTGCACAGATCACTGCTTTATTTTTATCCTCAAGGAAATCAATGCCACTCAACCGCATCTGATTTTTCCAAGGACTTTGAAAAGGGAGTTCCATCCTGTCTACCTTGAATGCCCCTTTCTGTTCTCCTTTAGAAATGGAAGAGATTAATTTTTGTGAATATTGCGCTTCGCCACCTTTCGTATACGGCAATAAATTTTCAGGTTCTTTGGTTGATGTTGAAAGAAGTTTAAAATCCTTTACACCCGGGTTAGCGACCAGAATTTTTACTTTGATTGACTTTGATGCTGGCACATTAAGCACATAAAACCCTTGTTCCTTTTGCAGCGTAACATCTTTTCCCGCAATTGCAACATTGGCATTTGTTGCTGCTATTCTCATCTTAAGTGGTGTCGCCGAAGATGAAATGTTTAGTGTCCTTGTAAAAATGGGTTGGTCTGCATCTCCTTCCATTCCTAATTTTTCTAATATCATTGCATTGCCAACAGTATAAGCAATAATCACCTTGTCTTTATAATGGTACAAGCCTTTGTATTGTGTCCAGGAGCGTGATAGTGGGCCGAATCTTCTTTTGTCTACTGCTTGAAAGCGGTTGTCATTAAAGGAGCCATCTGTTGGATTTGCCCAACCCGGTTCCACTGGATTGGAGAAATGCAGTTTCCCGGCTATCCTTGGTGAGATGTTGTGCCTTCCATTTAAAAGGATTGCTTCCCAATCGATAAATCCTTTGCCCGTCCATGCTCCTGCAATGCGCATCAGGTCATGGTCAAAAATCATCCAGGCATTTCCTGCTGCAACACCGCCAGCACCTTCATCCACCCTTACGGCAATTCCCTTGTAGGCAAAGTTGGCATCAACCAGGTTTTCATCTTTTAATGGAGCTTGTCCTCTTGATATTTCCCGTGGTTTGGCATTTGAATCAGCCAATTCATAGGTATTGATAAGAAAATTGCCATAGTCCATCTCTGCCCAAGGCTTGTGCTCTTTGGGTTCTGGCCCTTTGGTCTTGCCTGCGGGGATGCTTGCCAAATAGTCTGCGTCAATATTGAAGTATTCCGACTTGTTTAGTTTTATCACAAATTCCTCCCTGATAAAATTGATGACATCATACTTCTCTACGGGTGTTAACGTCGGTTGGGCTGGCATCCCTCCATAACCCCTTGTGAGTGTTTGATACATGGAGTAAGGATCATTTCCCACCTTGAATTTATCTTTCCAAAATTTAAATGCAGTAGGCAGTGATCCCTCCTGGCTTGGGTTTCCATGACAGGATGTACAAATCCTGTTGTATATTTTTTTTCCTTTTTTGAGTGATGCTTCCTGGTTTTTCTGCATGTCGGCGATGATCCCCTTGTGGTCTATTTCTTTTTCATAGGCAGGCAGTTGTGCCTCTTCGAGGGTAAAAGCAACCTTAGGGGCTTTGTATGCATTTTTAGGTGTGCATGCAGCAAACGAAATCACGATGGAAATTGAAAGTGCAATGATTGAGTGATTGATGCCATGATATGTGTAGGGCATATTTTATTTTTTATAATTTTTAATTACACGCAAAAAGTATGCATTTTTTACCCAGTGTTGATCGTTGTAGATTCCCCGAATATAAATTTTCAGTTGATTTAAATTGAAAGAAGGTAAATACAGCTAAAAATTAGGTAATTATCGTGTTTTCTTGATATTTAATTTTTAATTGCTTGGCTTAATTTTATTTTCAATGATGAGATTTATTTTAATATCAATTGCCACAATTGCGCTATTAACCAAGGGTCATAATGCTTTTGCACAAGAATTGCCCAATATCATTATCATATATGCTGACGATGTCGGATACGGCGATCTTTCTTGTTACAATAAAAATTCAGCCTATAAGACTCCACGGCTGGATCAAATGGCCAGACAAGGGGTGAGGTTTACAGACGCACACAGTCCATCAACCATCTGTTCTCCTTCCCGTTATGGGCTGCTATCCGGTCAACAAATATATCGTTCAACTGGCAAGGGTGGCGGTGCCTTCGAAGGACCAGGGGGGCCAAGCTATCTAAAGCCCGGGACACTTACAATTGCGGAAATGCTTCGGGAAAAGGGATACCGGACTGGCATTTTCGGGAAATGGCATGTAGGACTTACATGGGTTGACAAAAACAATAAACAATTGGGCAATGGCTTCGAAAATGCACTGCTCATTGATTACGAAAAAAGCACTCCGTTGATTGATGGCCCTAATAAGAGGGGCTTTGATGAATCTTTTATTACACCCAATTGTCCTACCACAGATCCATTATATGTTTACATAGAAAATGGGATGGTTCCCATTCCTGCGAGTGAAAGACACAAAAGATCCAATCTTCCTGATCCGGGCAACAAATGGCTTTGGGACAATGACGAAGGCTGGATGTCGCCCGGCTACAACTTTGTAGATGCAGATCTAATATTTTATGAAAAGACCCGTGCCTTCATAACTGCGCACCGGGAAAGCACACCTGACAAACCATTTTTTGCTGTTTTTTCTACCCAGGCTGCCCATGCTCCCGTACTTCCTGCTAAAGAATTTATTGGCACAACAAATGCCGGTCCTCGTGGTGATTTTATGCGGGAATTGGATGTCTTGGTTGGCCGAGTTATAGATTTGGTCAAAAAGCTTGGGATAGATGATAACACCCTTATTATTTTTAATGCTGATAATGGCGCCGAAACAGTTCATGTAAACTGGATGCGCAATGATTATGGCCACGATGCGTCCGGAGGCTGGCGGGGAATGAAGCGGGATGGCTGGGAAGGAGGGCACCGTGTTCCTTTTATTGTTCGTTGGCCAAAAATATTCCCCAAAGGGTTGGTATCTGATCAATTGATCAGCACCACAGATATTTTTGCAACAGCCGCATCCATTGTTGGATATCAACTCAAGGATAAAGACGCTACCGATAGTTATGATATGTTGCCGGCCATGCTTGGCGTGCAGGATAAGAATAAATCAATCAGGCCTTATTTATTGACCCAAAGTTTTAGGGGGGAATTCCAGGTTCGCCAGGGAAACTGGAAGTACCTTGACCACTTGGGCTCAGGGGGTAATAATTACAAGGGAAAAGAACTTGAAAAATATGATTTTCCGGAAACTGCGCCAGGTGCGACTGGCCAATTATTCAATTTATCCATAGATCCTGGTGAAAGGACCAACCTGTTTTTCACCGAAGCTGACAAACGAAAAGAACTTCAAAATATACTTCAGCTTTCAAAATCAAGTGGACGCAGCGCCCCGCTGAACAGGCAGTTTCTTGGAATCAGTAGGGTTAAGGAAATGAGTAATCAAAGAAAAAATTAAAAGAGGTAAATTAAAGCAGTCTAACAATAAAACTAAACATGAAATGTGGACCTGTTTAAATAATTTAACCATGCATTGTACAAGATTTATCGGTAGATATATGGCGATCTGTTATCAATTGCCTTTTGTTGCTTTCTTTATGTTACTCTCTTCCCAACACGCTGTCGCACAGGATGTCAAAGCCAAGGAAAAAGATCCCGGAGTCATAAAATCGCATTCCCGCGGCCTGCATGGGTACATCAGTTATACTGCGGACAGGCCTGCTGATCAATCAAATTTTAGTTATGGGATGGGTTTTTATTCAGCAGTATGGCCGCTGATTACTCAACCGATTTCTGATTTTCAGATTGGTTTGGCCGGAGCCTGGGTTACCCCGGACAATTCCGACAACAAAGATAAACCCCTTGCTCCCGTTGGGACACATGCTCGCGACAATTGGCCAAAAAGAGGCCCGACATGGGGTAGTGTTTTTCAAACGCTTGAAGGGGGCCTTGGTTATTGGGCAGGAAACCGTTTTCGATACGGTCCACCGAAATTCAGCATGAACGCAACACCACAATGTTACGATTATGAAGTGGGCTCGCCGGGTTGGTCATTTTTTTATGACAGCGAAGCGTTGCCCGACAACCGCCTGGGTATCGCTCAGTTGAGCAATCGTCTGCTCATTCCACCCGATGCCTTGCCTTTCCAGGATAATCCAAATGGTAAATTCCTGGGGTATACATACATGGCTTTACCCTTTACTGAACCAACCGAAGGTGACCCGCCAACGGGTGATCAAAGCTGGACTTGTTTTCTTAGCGCCGCCAATTTCAAAGGGCCGATTGCCTACTATATTCCTGAAACCTGGAGCAAGATCGGCAAGTTGTTTAATTATGATTTTATTTATGGACGCGGACTTGATGCAAGAGCAGGACATATGGGCGGCGGTGCCATGGAAATTAACACAGTACCATGTTTTGAGTCACAGGATGAAAAGGGCGTGACCTATTCAAAGATACCCCAGCTTCAATTCCCGGTCGATAGCCAGGGCAGGACCTTGCTGGTACAAGATGTAGTGTATTACTCAAAAGCAGCGCTTTTTGATCAATTTAAAGCATGGCGCGATGGGGGAGAAACTTGCTCGGGGAGTTTCAATGAAAAGGGTGCGTGGAAGTCAAAAATAACGACGCGAACTCCCGGTTTCGACCAAAATGGCAAGAAAATCACCGGCGTGGAAAAAATCTTTGATACCAAAGTTCACGATGACAATGTTTGGGGATTGAAATGGTTTGATGGGACAACCAATACATTTGGAAACTTTCCAAGGTATTTTAGGCATGAAGGAAATCAACTGGTCGCAATATCTGCGTCGGATGTTCCTGAGAAAACCAATCTCTTAGACAAAGAGTTTGCATTGGCGAAACCCGGGGAGCCTTTCACCTCCCCAAGTAAAGGATCTTGGATCAATCCTGGTGCTGCTGCTGGCCCTTTTCAAGTAAAGCTTACAGATGGCTCTTTGGTTACCTATTCTTGGTATCGTTTCGTTGACCAGCCGTCCTTTCAGCAATACAACTGGAGCAAAGCCAAAAAGGAAAAATTACAGGCGCTCATTGAAAAGGTACATGCCCAATGGCCTATTGACAGAAATTACATGGCTCCACCAACAATGGGGGAATTGGTTGCACTCGATCCGGCTTTATTGGTTACCCCTCCGAAGGGTATGGAAGTTGGATATGTTCCAATTGTAACACGTCAGGAAGCAGCTTCCAAATAGGAACTGAGCCAGAGAACAAAATATTTGTATTTCAGCATTCTCTGTTTCTTTTTCTGTCATTTGTTTGATAAATTACTGTGTTAAAATGCAAGTGCCAGGAAGGATTCATTACGCTTTCCCCTTTCTTGTAGATTGATTCAAATGATTAAATCAATATGATGTTTTCTAATATACCCAAACATGGACCCCGTATACGGGAGGTCATTGTTACACCGATTGCCATTACAGATCCGCCCTTGCTGAATGCGGCTGGTTTGCATGCCCCTTATGCGCTGCGCACCATCATGGAAATTGTTACGGATGATGGCATATCTGGAATAAGTGAAATCCCGGGAAACCTTGCCATCAATGAGGCATTGGCTTCTGCAGGTGACGTGATCAGAGGAATGGATGTGTTTCATCTCAATCCCATTCGCAGGGCACTTGAACAACGCTATGGCATTGATGCTGCAGGCGACAGGGGCCTTGCTCCCTGGGATCAACGAAAGCTGGTGCATATCTTCAGTGCTGTAGAAGTGGCGTGCATGGACATCATTGGAAAAGTTACATCCAGACCCGTGGTGGATCTTTTGGGAGGCAAGATGCGTGATGCCGTTCCGTTTGCAGCATACCTGTTTTATAAACCTGCAGGAGCGGGTGGAACATTGGGTTTCAATCTTGACAACAATGCTCAGGGTTGGGATGCCTCCCGTCAGTCAGCTGCACTTGATCCCAACGGAATGGTCAATCAGGCCAAAGCCATGTGCAAACATTTCGGTTTCAAATCCATCAAACTCAAAGGAGGTGTATTTGAACCACAACAGGAGACAGATGCTATTATTGCCTTGCATGAAGCTTTTGGTGATCAGGTCCCTTTGCGCATTGATCCCAACGGAGTTTGGCATCCAGAAACTGCTTTGCATTTTGGGCGACTGCTCAAGCCGCATATCGAATACCTGGAAGATCCTGTTCGTGGCCAAGCAGCCATGGCGGATATTCGCAAAGCCCTTGATATTCCTCTGGCAACCAATATGTGCACGACATCCTTTGAAGAATTGCCCACCGCTTTCAGGCTTCATTCTGAAGACATTATATTGAGTGATCACCATTTTTGGGGTGGCCTGCAGGCCTCGATGCATTTGGCGGCAATTTGCAAAACCTTTGGCCGTGAATTGTCCATGCATTCCAACAGCCACCTGGGCATCTCCCTGGCAGCGATGGTACATCTGGGGGCAGCACTTCCCGATCTTCATCATGCATTGGATACCCACTATCCATGGCAGTCTGATGAGATCATTCAGGGTGGACGGTTGTCTTTCGAGGATGGCTGTGTGGCTGTGCCAAAGGAACCGGGATTGGGTGTTGAAATTGACCGGGAAGCACTTGTACAATTGCACCAGAATTACCTGGATTGTGGATTAACAAAGCGCGATGATGAAATTGAAATGCAAAAGATTGAACCTGGATGGACTTTCAAGGCGGTTCGGTTTTAATGGTGGTCCCTGTGAATAGCAATTTAATCCATCATTAAAATCCAGAGAACTTCCTTTTTTTAAACCGAACAATATTTCATTTTTAAATTTTTATCATGGACCCCATTGTGATTTTGCTGATCGGCATTGCGGTAATCTTGATCAGCATCATTGTATTAAAGCTTCACCCGTTCATATCCCTTTTGTTGTCGGCAATCATCGTTGCCCTCCTGACGCCAGAATCCAACCTCATCGCCTATTTCATCACCAAGGGTTTGGCATCAGAAGAAGCGATCAAAATGTCGCACAAGGCTGTCGGTGAAAGAATAGCAACTGAGTTTGGGAATACCTGTACAAAGATTGGCATCCTCATCGCAATGGCCGCCATCATTGGTAAGAGTATGCTGGAAAGCGGTGCTGCAGAAAAAATCATCCGGTCCATGTTGAGGGTATTGGGAACCAGGAATGCTCCGTTTGGATTTGCCCTCAGCAGTTTTTTTCTTACCATACCTGTTTTTGTTGATACTGTTATATTTTTAATGATGCCATTGGCAAAGACAATGGCATTGAAGCTGAAAAAAAATTATCTCTTGCTTGCCCTCTCAGTGATTGCGGGTGCGGTAATGGCCAATTCATACGTTCCACCTTCCCCCGGTCCGCTGTTCTTGGCCAGTGCCATGAATGTATCTGTTGGGCTCTTGATGGTTTGTGGAATCCTGCTTGGACTGTGTACAATCAGTGTGGGATTCGCTATCGCTGTATTCCTCAACAAAAAATTTGATATCCCCCTCCGTGATGCGCCTGATGCAAGCATCAAAGACATCACCGCTTTATCCAACAAGGAAGACAAGGACCTTCCACCCCTGATGTGGGCAGTTCTCCCTGCCTTGTTTCCGATGGTCATGATTTGTATTCGCTCCTATTATGAAGCGTTTAAAACTCCGGGGGCGCCCTTCAGTCAACACGATTGGCTGAATAGTTTGTTTGATGTAGTTCTTTTTACAGGCGATAAAAACATGGCGCTGTTTATAGGTGCTGTCATTGCCTTGTTTACCTTGTTGAAGTATGGCAAGATGGACAAGACTAAACTTACATCCTTTGTTCAAAATGCTTTGATGAGCGGTGGCGGCATCATCTTGATTACTGCCTCTGGGGGTGCATTTGGTGGGATGCTCCAACAAACGGGAATCAGTCAGCGCATCGCTGGTC
>JAJTFY010000049.1 GCA_021299175.1 Chitinophagaceae bacterium | reverse complement strand
AAGATGAAGGAGATTAAGGAAATGAAGAAACAGATACTTCAGTTCAAGGATGACGTGTTAAATGACAGGTGCTAGGATTATTAATAAAAAAGGGTCATACTATATGGTTCATATCCATACTGCCAGAAGGACACTTGCCACACGTCTTTTTACGAGGAATTTAGACCCTATTCAGATTATGAAAATTACTGGCCATAAAAAGCTTTCAACACTACAGAAGTACGTTAAAAGTGATATAAACATACCTCGGATGTTAGAGGTAGGTAATAGCATTGGAAAGTGGTAATTATGGAATCGCTACACTTTCTGCTACACAAAAAACAAAACCCCTTGAAAATCAAGGGGTTAATTGTTACTTCTGCGGACCGGACGGGACTCGAACCCGCGACCTCCGCCGTGACAGGGCGGCATTCTAACCAACTGAACTACCGATCCTTGATTTGATGCTAACATCAAATTCGGGTTGCAAAGATAATACTTTTGTGTTTTTTAAAAGAAGAAATCCGATAAAATTTTAAAGATCAATCTGGATATCATGTTTGTCCAGCAGTCCAGCTGCCCCTGACAAAGAGAATTTGGCTTTTTTCAGCCTGTTCCGCTCCGGGTCAATGGAATAGTTATAAGCAGTCCTGAAGTCGGCTTTTTCAAGTTTTGTGCCATCAAAAATGGAACCCGAAAGGTCAGAATGGTCAAAAACTGCAGCACTAAGGTTGGTTTCTGTAAAGTCAATCTCGTGCAATGCGGAATGTATGAACCTGGTGTTTTGCAGGTTCATTTTGGTAAAAGAGCAGAGCTTGACCGAACAGTTTTCAAAGCTCACGGTGAACAGAAAATTATTGCAGTCTTCAAAATGAAGGCCCAGCAGCTTGCAGTCCTTGAACTGTACATTTCTGAAGGTAGTATTGCTGAGCGAGGTCATGCTGAATTGGCAGCCTATGAACAACGTATCGGCAAAGCTTGACCCCGACAAGTTGCAGGTTGAAAAATCACATTGATCAAAAACACATTCCTCATGATCACTTGTCGGGTAGACTGCCTCAGCAAATGAGATTTTTTCAAATTGTTTTTCCTCGTGTATGGCTCTTTCCATGATTCGATCAGTTGATGAGGTAGGTTACTCCTTCCTTTGACAGTTCTGCACCAGGAAAGGTCTGGCGGGCCTCTGTTTCAAAAGGTACTAAATCAGGGTATTTGCTGCTGAAATGTCCAAGCAGCAGCCTTCCTGCATTGGCTTTCAGGGCAATGGTGGCTGCTTCTGTGCTGGTAGAATGGAACCTGGCGCCGGCTTTTTCTGCCTGGTCATTCAGGTAGGTGGATTCGTGGTACATCAGGTTGCAACCGCTGACATGTGCCAGAATGGATTCGTCATATTTTGTGTCTGCACAATAGGCATAGGAGAGAGAGGGCTTGGCCGGCCTCATGCGCTCACCATCTTTGATCCTTTCGGGTTTTTCCTTGACGGTAAACAGGAATCCCCAACAGGCTATGCGATGGGAAACCGGGAAGCAGGAGACGGTGATTCCGGGCAACAGCGCTGGTGTGGCATACAGATGCAGGGGCTCTGTTCTGTTGTTGAGGCTATAGGTGTTCAACAATCCTGGCAATCCGTAATAATGATCGCCATGCAGGTGGGAAATGAAAATATGATCAATTTTGCTCTTCCTGATTTTATAGCGTTGCATTTGTGTTTGCGTAGACTCTCCACAGTCCACCAGAAACAACTGGTCGTCGGCTGTCACTACCTGTGCGGTTTGGTGTCTGTCGTGCATGGACAGGGCTGAATTGTTTCCAAGGATGGTGACGGCCAGCATAATGGTAGAGTGTTTTATTCGGTATCGAGGCCCAGCTCCCGTTCAATCTCTTCCATTTGCACAATGTCCCAAGCTTCAGATTCTGTAGGGGTGATGTTGATGGTGTCTGACAAACCATGCTCCTGAAATGTGTTTTTGACTTCAGGAGAAAGTCCGCAAACTACCATCGACTTGTTCTGAGCATAGGTATTTTCATGCAACTGTTGAAAGGATGCTGCGATCTTGTCATCCAAGGCTTCAACACCAAGCAAGTTGATGACCAGGCTTTTATTTTCCTCTTCCTGTTTTTTCGCAATAAGTTCCATCAATTCTTCTGCCATATTTGCAGTAAGATTCGTTTCTTCAATGGAAATGACATGAAATATTTCCTTGGTATCAATTTTGACCTTTATCATTGAATTCCTGCCTTTTTTAGGTTTTGTTAATGGCAAAGATACCTGAATTGTTTGTGGGAATTATTCATTATTATTGTAAAGACACGTAAAATCTACCCTTCTATGGATAATAATTTTTCAGCACAGGTTAAAGAAATCATCTCCTATAGCAGGGAAGAAGCGCTTCGCCTGGGGAATGATTTTATTGGAACAGAACATCTGCTTTTGGGTGTCATCCGTGAAGGCGAGAACACTGCTCTGAAAGTGCTTCAGAACCTGAATGTAGACCTCTATGAATTGCGCAAAGAGGTGGAGATGGCAGTGAAAGACAAGACAGGAAAGAACATACAGAACATCAATAGTTTACCGCTTACCCGTCAGGCTGAAAAAGTCATCAGGGTAACGGTGCTGGAAGCCAAGGCCTTGAAAAGCCCGATGGTAGAGACAGAGCATCTCTTGCTTTCCATCCTCAAGAACAAAGAAAACATTGCTACACAGATATTGAATCAATTTGATGTGGATTATGACTTGTTCCGCAATGAGCTGGGAACGGTAAAAAGCAATGATATCAAAAGTGAATTCTCCGATGAGCCTGAAGAGGAGTTTGATGAGGAAAGAAAAGGAGGCCAGCAAAAAGCAAAAGCCACTCCAACAGGTGGAAAAAGCAAAACACCTGTATTGGATAATTTCGGAAGGGATATCACCAAACTCGCAGAATCGGGGTCACTCGATCCGATTGTAGGCCGTGAGGCAGAAATTGAGCGGGTTTCACAGATCCTGTCGAGAAGAAAAAAGAACAATCCCATTTTAATTGGTGAACCCGGTGTGGGCAAGACTGCCATTGTTGAAGGCCTTGCATTGAGAATTGTACAGCGCAAAGTTTCCAGGGTGTTGTTTGATAAAAGGGTTGTATCCCTTGATCTGGCTGCCCTGGTTGCGGGAACAAAATACAGGGGTCAGTTTGAAGAGAGGATGAAGGCCATCATGACGGAGTTGGAAAAGAACCGCGATGTCATCCTTTTCATCGATGAGATTCATACCATTGTTGGCGCTGGTGGAGCCAGTGGCTCATTGGATGCTTCCAATATTTTCAAGCCGGCTCTTTCTCGCGGAGAGCTGCAATGCATTGGTGCATCCACATTGGATGAATACCGCATGCACATTGAAAAGGATGGTGCTTTGGACAGGCGTTTTCAGAAAGTATTGGTGGAACCACCTTCCGTTGACGAAACCATTCAGATCCTCAACAACATCAAATCAAGGTACGAGGAGTTCCACAATGTGGATTATTCCCAGGATGCAATTGATGCCTGTGTGAAGTTGAGTGATCGTTACATGACCGACAGGCTGTTGCCCGACAAGGCCATCGATGTCTTGGATGAAGTAGGGGCAAGGGTTCACCTGAAAAATATCAATGTTCCGGAAGACATCATCGAACTTGAAAAAAAGATTGAAGACATCAAGCTGGAAAAAAACCGTGTGGTAAAAAGCCAGCGTTTTGAGGAAGCGGCGAGTTTGCGCGATACCGAAAAGCGCTTGCAGGAAGAGCTTGAGGCTGCCAAGAACAATTGGGAAGAGGAATCCAAACACAAAAGATTCCCGATCAGTGAAGAGGATATTGCAGAAGTGGTGAGCATGATGACAGGCATCCCTGTGAAGCGGATGGTGCAGGCAGAGACGGAAAAACTCAGAAACATGTCTATCGAAATGAAGGGCATGGTTGTTGGACAGGATGATGCCATCAGCAAAGTGGTGAAAGCCATCCAAAGGAATCGTGTTGGTTTGAAAGATCCAAAGAAGCCCATCGGAACCTTCATTTTCCTCGGACCAACGGGTGTGGGTAAAACAGAGTTGGCAAGGGCCCTCTCCAGGCAAATGTTTGACTCAGAAGATTCCCTGATCAGGATTGACATGAGTGAATACATGGAGAAGTTTACCGTCAGCCGTTTGATTGGTGCACCTCCCGGTTATGTGGGATACGAAGAAGGCGGACAGCTTACCGAAAGGGTAAGAAGAAAGCCATACTCCGTGATCTTGCTCGATGAAATTGAAAAAGCCCATCCGGATATTTACAATATCCTTTTGCAGGTATTGGATGATGGACAGTTGACAGATGGTCTTGGAAGAAAAGTGGATTTCAAGAATACCCTGATCATCATGACTTCCAATATCGGAGTACGCCAATTGAAGGATTTTGGTGAAGGGGTTGGTTTTGCCACCAGTGCCCGCCAGGCCAATGCTGAGGAGGCCAACAAGGCCGTCATTGAAAAGGCATTGAAGCGTACTTTCTCTCCAGAGTTCCTAAACAGGGTGGACGATGTGATCATCTTCAACTCTCTTGAAAAAGAACATATTTTCGAGATCATCGATATCCTCATGAAGAGTGTCATGAAACGCCTCACCAACCTCGGATTCTCTTTGGAGCTCAGTCCTGAAGCCAAGGATTTCATTGCCGACAAAGGCTATGATCAACAGTTTGGTGCAAGGCCTTTGCACAGGGCCATCCAGAAATACCTGGAAGATCCATTGGCAGAAGAGATCCTCAACATGAGCATCAAAGCTGGAGATGTAATGGTCGCAGACCTTGACAAGGAAAACCAGAAAATTTTCTTCACCATCAAGCCTTTGCTTCCCGGCAAGAAAGAGAAATCAAAAGCCTGATGAATTGAATACGCATTAACTTTGTCCCGGCTTCGGCCGGGATTTTTTTTATGTACAATACAACGATTGGAAGGGATATTGAAAAAGCGAAAGCACTGCTGGAGGCGGGTGAGTTGGTGGCCATCCCCACCGAAACCGTGTATGGACTTGCCGCCAATGGTTTCAGTGAAGCGGCTATAGCCAAGATATATGAAGCCAAGAATCGTCCCCAATTCAATCCTTTGATTCTTCATGTGGCCAATCTTGAGCAGGTGGAAAAGTTGGTGTCTGAAATCCCGGATGCTTGTAAACGCCTGATGCAAGCTTTGTCTCCCGGTCCGATCACTTATCTTTTACCCAAGTCATCCCTTGTGCCAGATCTTGTTACAGCTGGCAGCTCAAGAGTAGCCATCCGGATTCCCAACCATGCGATGGCGCTGGATCTTTTGGGCAGTCTTGATTTTCCATTGGCAGCACCGAGTGCAAATCCATCAGGATATGTAAGTCCAGTTTCAGCAGATCATGTGATGCAAGGACTGCATGGTAAGATTCCGTATATCCTTGATGGAGGAAGTTGCAACGTTGGTTTGGAGTCAACGATTGTTGGATTTGAAAACAATGAAGTGGTAATTCACCGCCTGGGCGGGATCAGTGCGGAACAAATCAGCACGATCACTGGCATAGACGTTAAAACATCGCTATCGCATGCTGCACCAACTGCACCAGGGCAATTGAAAAGCCATTATGCTACATCCAAGCCATTGTTGATTGGAGATGTTGAGCCGTTGATCAATGATTTTACCGGAAAGAAAATTGGCTTGCTGATGTTTGAACATTCAGCCGGTTTCGCAGTCGAAAAAGAAATTTTGCTTTCACCCTCAGGAAGCCTGGAAGAGGCTGCTGCAGGACTTTTCAGGGCAATGCGCTTGCTTGATGAATGCGATCTTGATGTAATCATTGCAGAGCGTTTCCCTAATACGGGCATCGGTAGGGCCATCAACGACAGGTTGGAAAGAGCCGCATATAAAGGCGATTAGCAAATTTCACTCAACTCTAACCAACGCAGTTCCTTCTCATCCACGATGCTGCTTATTTCACTGAACCGGTTGGACAGTTTTTCAATTTCTGCATAGGGCAGGGAAGTATCCTGCAATTTTTCAGTGATGCTGGCCTTCTCTTCCGTCAATTGCTTTATTTCTTTTTCCAGCATTTCAAACTCCCTTTTTTCATTGAAACTGGGTTTCCTTTTTTCGGGCTTGATTTCTTGCTCAGGCTCACGGTTGATAATGATTTGTGCCTTCACTTTTTCTGGGTCAGCTGATTTTTCAGCAACCTCCAAACGGTATTCTCCATAGTTGCCCGGGAAATCCCTGATCACGCCTTCCCCTTCAAAAACAAAGAGATGGTCAACAATCCGGTCCATGAAATAACGGTCATGGCTGATGATGATCAGGCAGCCAGGGAAATCAAGCAAAAAGTTCTCCAGTACTGACAGTGTTGGAAGATCGAGGTCATTGGTCGGCTCATCCAGGATGAGAAAGTTCGGGTTCTTGAAAAGAATGCTCAACAGGTGAAGCCTTCTTTTTTCGCCACCACTGAGTTTGCTGACATAGCCGTATTGCTGGTCAGGGGTGAAAAGAAACAGTTCCAGGAATTGGGCTGCACTCAATGATCCACCATTGGCCAGGGGGAAGTTTTCTGCAATGTTCTTGACAAATTCTATGACCCTTAAATCCTGTTTGATCTCAAGTCCCTTCTGAGAAAAGTTTCCAAAAACAATGGTATCTCCAATATTGATCTTGCCGCTATCTGGCTCTTCCAGCCCCTGCAGCATGTTGATGAAAGTGGTTTTCCCTGCACCATTTTTTCCAATGATACCGACCCTTTCACCTTTTTTGAAGGTATAGTCCAGCCCATTGAGGATGATCTTGTCTCCAAATTTCTTGTATACTTTTTTCAGCTCGGCGATCTTGCCTCCAAGCCTGCTCATCTTCATCTGAAGATCCAGCTGCTTGTCTTCTATTTTACGCTTGGCAACTTTTTCGATTTCATAAAAATTATCTTGTCGGCTCTTGGACTTGGTGGTCCTTGCCCTGGGCTGCTTGCGCATCCATTCCAGCTCTTTCCTGAATGTATTTTTGGCCTTGTCAATGGTGGCCATTTCACTCTCAATCCTGGCGGCTTTTTTCTCTACATAGTTCTGGTAATCGCCTTTGTAAACATAGATCTTGCTGTTGTCCAGCTCCCAAATTTCATTGCATACGGCATCCAGAAAATACCGGTCATGGGTTACCAGCAGGAGGGTGATGTTTTCCTTGTCCAGGTAATGTTCCAGCCACTCCACCATTTCCACATCAAGATGATTGGTTGGTTCATCCATAATGAGCAAACAATGGTTGTTATTAAAGCCAATATCAATCAGGGTTCTGGCCAGTGCAACCCTTTTTCTTTGTCCACCACTAAGGCTTCCCACTTTTTGGTCCAGGTGATGGATGTTGAGCTTGCTCAGGATCTGTTTGACCTTCGAGTCAAAATCCCAGGCATCGTGGTCATCCATTGCAATTAAGGCTTCTGAGATCTTATCAGGATCATTGGAGTCCTCTGCCGCTTCATATTTTTTGATGGCATTGATGACGGGGTGATTGTGGGCAAATATATTGTCAAGGATGCTGGAGCTTTCACTGAACAGCGGGTCTTGTTCAAACAGCACGGTATTGACATCCTTGTTGATCCATACCTTTCCTTCTTCTGCGGTTTCTGTCCCGGAAAGAATGCGCAAAAGGGTTGATTTTCCTGATCCGTTCCTGGCAATCAGTGCGATTTTATCGCCCTCATTGATGTGAAAGGAAATATTGCTGAAAAGTGGTTTGATTCCGTACGACTTGCCAAGTCCCTCAACTGTTACATAATGCATCGTGCAAAGATACAACAATCGGCAGGGGATAAATGCGCTGACAATTATTTGCCCAGCAGGAAGATGAGGAAACAGATCAGCAGGGTCAAAGCCAATACCAGTGGAACTTTTAGCTGCTCCATGCGTTGTTCCTGTTTCTTTTTTCTGATCAATTTTTCCCAATCATTTGCTTCAGGAGGATGTTTTTCCAGTATTTTCTTCAAATGATCTGCCATGAACAAAGATCCTTCAAGGTTCAGGTGATTTGCCATCCGCATGGCCATCTGCAGCGTTGTTGCTTCCATGGCTGGATTATTTTCGCTCAGGATGGCCTCGAGCCTGGCATGGCTGAATAGTTTGTATACATGGTTGAAAAGGCTCGTCTTGTCTGTCCTGAAACCATCTGTTGATGCAATGTATTGCTCGGCCTTGATGAAAAGCTGAAGGATTTGAACTGGCTGAATCAAGCTATCGAACTGATGCCCCATTGATTTTTCGAGCCAACGCTGATAGTGGTATTCTTCCCGCAATTTTGGGTCGGATAAAATGCCATAGGCTTCCTGGATCTCCCTGAAATAATGATCATTTTCTGTATTTTCTCCCCGCTTGTCAGGGTGGTATTCCATGGCCAGGCTCCGGAATGCTTTTTTGATGCTGGAGGCATCAGCCCCTTGAGGGATGCGCAAGGTGGCATAATAATCTTTGACTGGCATTCCTACAAAGTTATTAATTGGATATATTTGTTCATATCTATTTTATTATGAAAAAAATCTTCTTGTTCCTGCTCATTGCTATTTCTGCGTTGGTAAATGCTCAAACCTCAACAACATCTAAAGCAAAGAACTTCTTTGAGTTGAAAGTATACGAATTCAAGACAGCAGAACAACAGGCAGTGATAGACCAATTCCTGTCTCAGGCTTATCTTCCTTACTTGCACAGGAAAGGAATTCAGCATGTTGGTGTTTTCACGGGCATTGCCAATGATACAGCTGCCGTAAAGAAGCTCTATGTGTTGATCCCTTATACAAAACTTGGTGAGATTCCTGCCATCAACAAGGCCATGTTCAATGATAAGGAAGTGGCTGAAAAAGGTGCTGCTTATCTTGATGCCACCAGCGAGTCTCCTGCATACAGCAGAATTGTTAACTATATTCTCGAAGGCTTCAGGCTCGCTCCTGGTCTGATGTTGCCTAAACTAAAGGGTGATGTTGCTGATAAGGTCTATGAATTGAGGAGCTATGAAGGGGCTTCTGAGAAGAAGTACTGGAAGAAAGTTGAAATGTTCAACGAGGGCGGCGAAATTGATATTTTTTCAAGGTTGAATTTCAATCCTGTGTTTTATGCTGAGGTTATCAGCGGACCAACCATGCCCAACCTGATGTACATGACCAGCTTTGAAAGCAAGGCTGATAGGGATGCGCATTGGCAGTCTTTCAAGGATGATGCACAATGGAAAACACTTTCTGCCAAAAAGGAATACGAAAAGACAGTGAGCAAAAATGTCACCTTGTTTCTCCGCGCAAGGCCTTATTCTGACTATTGATTGCAAAAGCCCAAAGGCTTTATCTTTGTGCAAATTGGCTAATATGGATGAAATCAGCAAGATAAATGAGGCGTTAGGCTTTATCAGGGCCAGGCATGCAAATCCTGTTGAGGTGGGCGTTATTTTGGGAAGTGGTTTGGGCGGATTCATTGATCATGTGGAAGTCGCTATAGAGATTTCATATACCGAGATTCCGCATTTCCCGGTTTCAACAGTCGAGGGGCATAGTGGGAAACTGATCCTGGGCAGGGTGGGAGACAAGGCTGTGGTGGTCATGGCTGGCAGGTTCCATTATTACGAGGGATACACTGCAAAAGAGGTGGTTTTCCCGGTGAGGGTGATGCAGGCCCTGGGTGCAAAGTTCCTTTTTGTTTCCAATGCTGCAGGTGGTGTCAATCCCAAATTCAAGGTCGGTGATCTGATGGTCATCAAAGACCATATCAGTTTTTCCATCATCAATCCATTGCTGGGTAAAAATATCGCTGCATTGGGCCCACGTTTCCCAGACATGAGTGAGCCCTATTCAAAAGCATTGGTCAGCAAGGCGCATGCAGTTGCCTCAACGCTTGGACATT
Source organism: Chitinophagaceae bacterium (assembly GCA_021299175.1). Taxonomy (GTDB): domain Bacteria; phylum Bacteroidota; class Bacteroidia; order Chitinophagales; family Chitinophagaceae; genus Pollutibacter. Next base: position 8,399 of record JAJTFY010000049.1, on the reverse strand, counting down.
CATTGCAAGAAGGAATTTATTTTGGTGTCACTGGTCCAACGTTTGAAACCAGGGCAGAGTACAAAATGATTCACCTGATGGGTGCAGATGCGGTCGGGATGAGCACAGTTCAGGAAGTGATTGCAGCCATCCATTGTGGTATGACGGTATTTGCCATGAGTGTCATTACTGATCTTGGCATCAGGGAAGAAGAAAATGTCATCACCCACCAGGAGGTGTTGGATGCAGCTAATTTAGCGGCACCAAAACTGACTTCTATTTTCAAGACAATGATCGAAACCTTGGATCTTTCTTCTTCAAATTGATCCATCAGATGTTCATGAACGGCAACTACAATTCATCACAACAAGAAAAAAACACTTCGGGAAGAAGGGTGATCCACTTGTTGTTACTGATGATCGTAATGTTTTCAACTTTTTCAGCTGCTGCACAAATGCGTGGGATGATGCGTAGCATGCAGGGTATGGGTTCTAGAGTTGGTGATGCAGGTTCTGGTGGGGGAAGGGCAGGTGGCGGGGGAAGTGATTCCCTGAGTTTTGAAAAACGCAAGTTCTCCGATGACTCTGTCAATGTCCGTTTTCGCTACCTTGATACAGCCCGATACAATATCTTCGATTCATCCATCAATGATTTTTTTCGCAGGGTCCCACTCAAGGCAGATTTGATCAATATCGGACACAATGGCAATGCGACCAGGCCTGTTCTTTTCTCTCCGATGAGAATGCCTGGCTGGGATGCCGGTTTTCATGCACTGGATCCTTTTGCATTGAAAATCTCAGACACAAGGTTTATGAATACCACCAAGCCCTTTACTGAATTGGGTTATCTGGTTGGAAGCAAGGCCGAACAGCAGATCAGTATTTTGCATACACAGAATGTAATGCCAGATTGGAACTTTGTGATGGAGTACAGGCTGGTCAATGCACCGGGAACATTCAATTCACAAAACACCAATCACAACAACATCCGTTTCAATTCTGATTACACGTCAAAAAGCAAGCGGTACCATGCCTACCTGATCCTGCTTTCAAATGCATTGCAGACCGCTGAAAACGGGGGCATCACAGATGAATCCTTGCTGGTCAATACCAATCCGGCCTATGATGACAGGTTCAATATTCCAACCAATCTTGCCTCTGCCGCCTACTCTTCCAGGAATTTTTTCAATGTCAAATTGATTACTGGTAACCGGTACACGGATAAACATCTTTTGCTCAGGCAGCAGTATGATTTTGGGATCAAAGATTCTGTGGTGACAGATTCAACTGTTGTCCGTTTTTTCTATCCAAAGTTCCGGTTGGAGCATACCATTCAATCCAGTGGATACACCTATCAATTTCTGGATGTGCAGGCACGCAATGCAGAAAATTTTTACAAGACCAATTACGGGTTTGCCAATGTTCCCGATACCGTGGACCTCAACAGCAACTGGTCGGTCTTGAAAAATGATTTTTCCATCATTCAGTTTCCAGATTCAAAAAACCCACTGCAGTTTTTAAAAGCGGGCATCACCCTACAGCAGTTTTCCTCCACTCCTGATTCCTTGCGGGATGCTTTTGGCAACCTGATGTTGCATGGGGAATACAGGAACCGGACCCGGAATAAAAAATGGGACATGCTCTTGTATGGAGAGTTTTATGCTGCCGGAAGGGATGCAGGCAATTATGCTTTGCAGGCCAACCTTCAGACAAAACTGGGCCAATTGGGATCACTGGAGCTTGGTTTTCAAAACATCAACCGTTCTCCTTCATATCTCTACGCCAGAAAAACAGCTTTTCCAATTGCAAGAACATCCAGTTTCAATGATGAAAATGTAACAGCCATCAATGCTGGCATTTTTCTGAATGGGTTAAAGGCAAGGCTGACGTTCAGTTATTTTCTGCAGTCCAATTATACCTATTTCAAGGATTATAAAACAGTGGCCCAGTATGCGCCATTGTTCAATTTTATCAGGGCTGGCATCAGCCGGGAGACTGCCTTGGGAAAAAAATGGAAATGGTACCTTGACCTTCATGTTCAGACCATGGCAGGTGCTGCGCCTATTCATTTGCCTTTGCTCTACACCAGAAACCGATTGTCATACGAGGCAAGGCCCTTTCGCAACCTCGTGATTGCTTCCGGCATTGACATGCGCTATGTGAGTGCATACTTTGCAGATGGCTACTCACCGCTGACAGGACAGTTCTTTTATCAGGACAAGCGTAAATTGTCTCCAAGGCCTGATATAGCTGCATTTACTCATTTCCGGATACGAAGTTTTACAGCCTACCTGAGATTTGAAAACCTCAACACGGCTACGCTGAAATATGGTTTTGGATTCAAGGAAAACAATCTCTCGGCGCCCAATTATCCCAATCCGGGGATGGTATTCAGGCTGGGCATTTTTTGGAATTTTGTGAATTGATGGTTTTTCTGTTAAAGTCCAAGCCGATTCAACCAAATCAGTTTTTTCGTGTTAATTTTGTATTGTGAAGAAGATCCTTTCAATACTGTTGTTGATGGTCTACACTGCAGCCAGCAGTGGAACCGTTATCAGTGCACATTATTGCATGGGAGATCTGGCTGCCGTTTCAATTGGCGAGCGGGACAGTGATGGCTGTGAATTTTGTGGAATGGAGGACCAGGGATGCTGTCACGATCTTCCACAGGTTATTAAAATTGACAATTCAGTACTTGAGAGCCAAGTGATTGCCGGGTTTGATTTTGATCCTGCATTTTCAGCAGTCCCCGTTTCAGGCCTTCGTTACCACTTATTTACTGGTAAATCCCGCATAGCAACTACCTTTTTTCACCACCAGTTTATCAAGCCTCCTCCTTATCTCTTGAATTGCAATTTCAGGATTTGAGTTGTTTTTGAGTAGTAATTCACTACTCAAACAATTCATAATTCCCAATACATTAATTTTATAGAGCAATAAATTTTAATAAAATGAAATCCAATAAATCATTTTCAACACTCGTGTTCGCACTATTTTTTTCCAGTTCAATTTTTGCCCAAAAATCAGAGGAAATCAAGGTTTGGGGAAACTGTGGCATGTGTAAAAAAGTCATAGAGACTGCTGCATTAAAAGCAGGTGCCAGTGCTGCAAGCTGGAGTGAGGAGACTAAAATTCTCAATGTATCATACAAGCCAAAGAAGACAGATGGCAAGGCCATTCAAGAGGCAGTTGCTGCATCCGGTTATGATACACAGGATGTAACCGCACCTACCGAGGTGTACAACAAACTGCATGGTTGCTGCCAGTATGAAAGAAAAGCTGCCTCAGTTGTGGCCAAGGATGGTTCCAAAAAAGAATGTTGCAGCATGGAAAATTGCGACCACAAGATGGATTGCTGCAAGGATGGAAAATGTGAAAAAGACAAGGCTTGTTGCAAGGATGGGAAATGTGAGAAGGGAAAGGAGTGCTGTAAAAAATAACCAATCATCAAAGGGCTCGCACTACTATGGCGGGCCCTCATTTCAACAAGTATGATTAAAATTTTAAGCCTGACCATGGGTATCTTACTATGGTCTTTCACTTCTATTGCACAAATCAGCAAAGCAAGTTTGCAGGCCAGCGGACTAACCTGTGCCCTTTGTGCAAAATCCATTTACACCAACCTGACTGCCCTTGATTTTATTGATAGCGTGGATACCGATCTTGAAACATCTTCATTTTTGATTGTTTTTAAGCCTGGAATCAAACTCGACATTGACGCAATTCGGCGGAAAGTGGAAGATGCAGGCTTCTCTGTTTCAAAGCTACTCTTGAAGGTTGATCAGGGAGGATTAGCCATCAGGAATGATCAAAAAATCAGGATCGGAGACAATGTTTTTCATTTCATTGGCGTCAAAAACCAGCAATCCCCAGCCAGTTTTGAAATGAGGGTGATTGATCAAAAGTTTTTATCAGCCAAAGAGTTTAAAAAACTGACGGCAGGATCAAAAATTTCATGTTATCAATTCAGCAAATCCTTGCCCTATGCGCAGGAACTTTATGTTTACAGTGAGCCGGCCTCCAATGTTCCAACAAAATCTTTGTCTTTCAAATACGCAGGCAAGTGGATGAGTGAATCCGAGCTTGGACACGAACATACAACTGTCAGGCATATGGCGGAATCATCCATAGGACTGGGAAAATTCCTCATGGTAAGGCCAGCAATTAGCGTTGGCAACATGTACAATAGATACCCAGACCAAAAGTTGCGGTTTGAATCAGCCTCCATTTATGCAAAACTGAGGGTATTGTCGATTGATGATGTTCACCGCCATTTTAGGGCAGCTGCATTTGTTAAAGGTGTTTTCAGCAAAAATGATTTGCAGTATGCAGAAATCACCGCTGATGGAGACCAGACGGCCATTCAGGGAGGACTGATCCTGACACAACTACTGCACAAGCTTGCCATCTCTGGCACAGGCTCCCTGGTGGAAGTAATGCATCCAGACCGGTGGAAAGATTTTGGCGGTCAAACTTTTTATGGTTACCAGTCCTTCAATTACAGTCTTTCTGCAGGGTATTTGCTTTTCCCCAGAAAGTATACAAGCTATGAGCAGACGAACTTCAATATTTATGTGGAGTTGATTGGTTCAAAAGGGCTGGACAGGGATTATGCCTTTATGGACTTGGCCCCAGCCATACAGCTGATCGTGAACAGCAATGCGAAAATCAATGCAGGTTACCGGTTCCAGATCAGTGGAGGCGCTTATCGGATGGGTACTTCCTCACTGTCCATCAGTTATGAGCGCAGTTTTCTCAATGCTATAAAGAGAAAGAAAAAATGAGGAAACTCATCAAAGTTTGTATCAGGTTGCTGAGGGTAATGTTTGTCAAGCAGCAATGCTGCAAATAGTGCATTGGATTTACACTGAAAATCTTACCTTCAGAAAGTGAAAAAGTTTATCTTTTTTATTGTTGCCCTTCAGATCATCAGCTCTGGGCATTTCATGGACGAATTGGTTAAGTTTGACAATCTCGTTGACCATTTCTATGAGCACAAAAACAGCAGTCAGCCCTTGTCTGCCATGGAGTTCATTAAATTCCATTATTTTGACAGCAACCACGAAAAATCTGATCCTGTAAGGCATGCTACCCTTCCATTGAGGAATGCAGGGATTTCTTTCACCCAAGTATACCATCCACCAGTGGAGTCTTTTCATTTGGCCCCATTATGGCAGTCTGACCTTTTTTACATTGGGATGGATCATTTGGGGAGCTATAGAGCTTTTCAAACTTCCAGTTGACGCCCTACCAGACATCACCTCCAATCAGGTGCAGGTCATTACTGTTTCACCCACCCTGGGTTCACTCGAGGTGGAACGATTGATTACTTTTCCCATTGAACAGGCATCATCGAACATACCGGATATCAAGGAAATAAGGTCTATTTCAAGATTTGGTCTCTCCGTTGTTACGGTTGTTTTTGATGATGACAAAGACATTTATTGGGCCAGGCAACAGGTGAGTGAGCGGATGTTGCTGGTCAGGGACGAAATCCCCAAAGAAGCAGGGACACCTGAGCTTGCACCAGTCACCACGGGTCTTGGTGAAATTTATCAGTACATCGTTCGCCCTAAAAAAGGGTATGAAGATAAATTTAACCTCACTGAATTGCGCACCATCCAGGACTGGATCATCAGGAGACAATTGTTGGGTACCCCTGGTGTGGCTGATGTGAGCAGCTTTGGCGGCAAACTGAAGCAATATGAAGTGGCCATCGATCCTGTAAAACTCAAAGGGGCGGGCGTAACATTTGACCAGGTGTACAATGCCATTCAGAACAACAACCAGAACTCAGGTGCTGCCTATATTGAAAAAGGACCTTCGCTCTTGTTTGTCAGGTCAGAAGGCCTTGTCAAATCCATTGAGGAGATTCAAAATATCTATGTGGCAAAATCATCTGCCGGTACACCCATTTACATCAGGGATATTGCAGAGGCAAGAATTGGAAGTCCTGTTCGGTATGGCGCCCTTACTTATATGGATGAAGGCGAGGTGTCTGGTGCAGTGGTACTGATGTTGAAAGGGGAAAATGCTGCTGACGTGATCGGACATATTGAAGACCGAATGAAACAAATTGAAAAGACCTTGCCAGAGGGGGTTGAAATCAATACTTTTCTGGATCGCACCAAAATGGTCAACCGCACGTTGGGAACTGTAAAAACCAATTTGCTGGAAGGGGCTATGATTGTTTTGTTGATCCTGGTTTTCTTCCTGGGAAACCTGAGGGCCGGACTGATTGTGGCCTCTGTTATTCCGTTGGCTATGTTGTTTGCAGTCGGCATGATGAATCTTTTTGGCGTGACAGGAAACCTGATGAGTTTAGGCGCACTAGATTTCGGGTTGATAGTAGATGGTGCAGTGATCATTGTAGAGGCAGTGCTCCACCGGCTGCATTCCAACAAGCACATGGGTTTGCAATTGCGTCAGGGCCAGATGGACCATACCGTTGAACAGTCCGCCGGAAGAATGATGGGAGCAGCAGTATTTGGACAGATCATCATCCTGATCGTTTATATCCCTATCCTCAGCCTCACCGGCATCGAGGGCAAGATGTTCAAGCCCATGGCACAGACGGTTGCATTTGCACTGGTAGGGGCCTTTATTCTTTCTCTTACCTATGTGCCCATGATGACCAGCATTGTACTGAGCAAAAAACTGAATCATCAGGACAATATCTCGGATCGAATGATGTTAAAGCTTCAACATGCTTTTCAAAAGGTTTTGGCCAAGTTGCTCCAGCATCCCAAGGAAGTGGTGACAGCATCAGTGGCACTGTTGATCTTGTCGTTTTATGTTGCCTCTACCTTGGGCGGTGAATTCATTCCTGAACTGGAAGAGGGTGATTTTGCCATTGATGCAAGGCTGATGACAGGAAGCTCATTGGGAGAGACCATTGATGCCACCACCAAGGCCGTTCATGAATTGAAAAAGTTTCCTGAAGTACAAAAAGTGGTCACCCGGATAGGCGCCAGTGAAATCCCCACTGACCCCATGCCGATTGAAATGACGGATATCATTGTCAACCTTAAGCCCAAAAATGAATGGACCAGTGCAGAGAATTATGATGAACTGGCCAACAAAATGAGTGCAGCTATTGGAAAGGTGCCTGGATTGACAGGCGGTTTTCAATATCCTGTGCAGATGCGTTTCAATGAATTGATTGCGGGAGCGAAACAGGATGTTGTTTGCAAGATCTTCGGCGAAGACCTTGATACACTCGCTTTTTATGCCGCCAAATACGAAGAGGTCATCCACAAAGTAGAAGGGGCAAAAGATGTGTTTACTGAAAGGGTGACTGGCCTTCCTCAGATCGTCATCAAATACAAGCCCAATGCCATTGCTGCATATGGATTGAGCATTGCAGATGTCAACAGGGTGCTCAGGGCCTCCTTTGCAGGCGAATCAGCTGGTCAGGTTTATGAAAACGAAAGACGTTTCGACCTTGTCTTGCGCTTGAAAGAAAACAGGCGCAATGATTTGACAGACATCAAAACCCTCACCATCAACAATCCTGATGGGATTGCAGTTCCCCTTGATCAGGTAGCTGAAATTGGCATTCAGGAAGGGCCCAATCAGGTGCAACGGGAAGATGCGAAGCGGAGAATTACTGTGGCCTTCAATGTCAGGGACAGGGATGTGCAATCTGTTGTGCAGGAAGTGCAATCTAAGGCAGAGAAGAACATTGCATTGCCTGCAGGATATTACGTGAAATATGGCGGGCAGTTTGAAAACCTCGTCGAAGCAAAAGATCGTTTGATGATTGCCGTGCCGATTGCCTTGTTGTTGATCCTGCTGATCCTTTATTTTTCTTTTGGATCTCTGCGCTACGGTTTGCTGATTTACACAGCCATTCCGCTTTCTGCCATCGGAGGCATTTTGTTGCTGTGGATGCGTGACATGCCATTCAGCATCTCAGCCGGGGTAGGGTTCATCGCGCTTTTTGGTGTGGCGGTATTGAATGGCATCGTATTGATCAATGAATTCAACAGATTGAAGAATGAAACCCAATTGGACATGCGTGACTTGGTTTTGAAAGGAACAGCTACAAGGCTCAGACCTGTATTGATGACCGCTGCTGTTGCGTCATTGGGATTTCTTCCCATGGCCCTGAGTACAAGCTCTGGAGCAGAGGTACAGCGGCCATTGGCCACGGTAGTGATAGGTGGATTGATTTCAGCCACCTTGCTTACACTGTTTGTTTTGCCCGTGCTCTATGTTTGGGTGGAAAAAAGAAAAGGTTCCATCAAGGCTCCTGCACTTTCATTGCTCTTGGTATTCCTCTCACTCACTGCCAGTAGCCAGACAACTGTAGAAGAAATGCATGGATACATCAATACCAGGCCTACTGCCTCAATGCCCATCGACTCCATCATTGCCATTGCAAACAAGAATGCCATATCGCTCAAGCTTGCTGGAAAG